>JBAYEZ010000111.1:0-4083 GCA_041667485.1 Bacilli bacterium | reverse complement strand
CCCATCGCTTTGCTTGGCTTGGAAGATGCCGCTGCCGGCCAAAGCTTTGATGATGCCGCTCACGGCGCTTGGATCGCTATGGAGATAATCGATCTTGCTAAGGTCGCCAATATCGACCGCCGCCTTGACAAGAACATCGAGCGCCGCGCCTTCGGCCGCCCAATCGCTCACGTTGGCGAAACCGATCTTGTAAGTGGCGATTTCTTCATTCGAAAGCACGCCGCTAAAAGAAGGCAAAACCTTGGTATCGAGATAGGCGCCCAAAATCTGTTTCAGAATAGCGGATTGGTCGATGGCCGTGAAGATTTCCGTGAAGTTGATCTTAGCCAAAGAAGCTATCGCGACGTTTCCGCTCATGAGTTCTCCGAGGGCATCCTGATTAGAAATCGCCTGCAAAACCCCCACAAAATTATCCATTTCGTCTTTGAGGGTAGGCAAATCGGCCGGGAGAGAAAGGCTATCGGTATCAAAGCCCATCTCTTTGAGATAAGGTTCAATCATCACCTTGATATTATCCGAAGTGCTGTGGCCTCCGTTATCGACGGGGTTGATAATCATGTTCCCCACAAAGGCTTTCAAGAGATTACCCAACTGGGAATTGCCATCGCCGTCTTTGAAGGCAAGGATGCCTTTAAGAACGCTGTCGGCGTTGCTGGCATTGATGGTGCCGCCAAAAGAAAGCAAATAGGAAATGATGCCTTGATTGGCATTGAAGACATCGAGAAGATCGGCTAAATCCGCACCGAGTTTCCCGTCGGAAAAATTGAGATTCAACCCCGTAATTCCTAAGCTTGCCAAAGGCGAAGAAGAGCCTTCCATGAAGCCTTTGAAAAGACCGGGAAGAATCGCTTTCGAAAGTTTGGAAGTATCAAGAAGACGGATGCCTGAGGTCAAGCCTTTTAGTAAGCCCGGGGCAATGCCAACGAAATTGCCATTCGGATCGAAATAGATGCCCGGCTTCCCCGTGGTGTCTTTGAGAAATGCTTTGCCCTCGGGTGTGCCAACGAAGGCTTTGACCACATTGTAGAGGCTGCTAAATTCAGCTTTAACCGCCGCCTTTCTTTCATCCATCGTCGCCGAATCGGTAAGGCTCAAATCGCTCTTGACGGCAGTGAGGTCTATCGCATTGGCCGTTCCGGTTAAACTGAAGCTCGTATTGAGGCTATTTTGCATCACCGTCAGCAGTTTCGGCATTGCGTTTTCAACGAAGGAGGAATCGAGCAAACACGAGGTTGTCGTTGCGCTTTCGGTGGCTAAGGCACCGCTGGTGGAACTCGAAGGGGCGGCACCGAACAATCCCGCGGCATAAGCGTCGAGATGGTCAAGGATATCCGAAGTCAAATGATCGGTATTGATCGTGTAGCCCCCATCCTTGATGCCCTCGGTCAGGGTGACGATCAGCGCGGGATCACTCTTGATGATAGATTGCGTGGCATCGAAGATCGTGGCAATTTCTTCACCCCATTTCAAATTGGTGAATTCCTCAGGGATTTTAGCGTTTTCGTCATTGAGAGCAACGGCACTCTTAATCGAAGGGAAGAAATCGCCCAAAGTGATTTCGCCTGCGTATTCGCTTGGATTGGCAAGCGCTTTTTGATGATCATTGAAACAAGCAACATAGACCGCCGCTTCAATCACAGCGTCAAAGACAGCGAGGGAATCGCTGTCGAGGGCGGCAAGGAGTTTGTGCATCGGCTCGACCATCGAATCCGAGAAGGCCGACGTGATAATGTCGCTGGTCGCCCTCAATTTGCCATCTTGGCCAATCAAGGCGGTTTTTAAAACATCGTCTTTGAGCAAGCCGTCATAAATGTCAGCCAAAGTTTGAAAGGTCGCGCTATAGTCGAAATCCTCAAATTTAATGCCTTTGCCGACTTTGAGATAAGTGGCCACTTGGTCAATGTTTTGCACCACATCAAGGGCATATGGCAATAGGCCAGTGACTAAGCTCGATTGACCCAAAGAACGGAGAAGCTCCGGAGCAAAGCGACTGGTGAGGAAGAGCGGAAGTTTGGTTTGATCGAGCCCCTTATCGGAGATGAGGCCGCCTTCGACGAGGAGCGAGCCCATCTTGGCAAAGCTGGTCATTTCGTTAATAACGCCAACCGAGGCATCGCTATAGCTGCCTTGGGTCAAAAAGTTCGTAAGCGCCATATCGTAAGACATGTTGTCGCTATTCTTTGTCCAAGCAAAGAAAACTTGGGAAAAAAGAGAATTGTTGTAGGTATCGACGACGCCTTGAACCGTCTTGCAGATTTCGTTGTTGGCCGAAAGCGAGGTTTTCTCATCTTCCGTCGTCTGATTCCAACCATAGGCCAAGGAGTTCACCATGCTCGTGAAAGGGAAGAGCATCATCGCCCCGATGACGACGCCGATGACCAGTTCTTCAAGGCCGCTGATGAGTTTGCCTTTTTTCTTGGCCTCTTGCCGCTTATCCTTCGGAATCGTGTGGATGAAGGCAATGTGCCAAAGAAGCATGACGAAGAGGTTGCCCAAGGTGGCGAGCAAGAGGCCATCGAGAAAGAGGGTAATCAACATCAGCAAGGACTTGCCGAAAGCAATCGCGTAATTGCTCACTTGCTCGGGTGACGCATTGACATCGTAGGCCAAAAGGGTGTCGTGGACGAGTTTTTGAACGACGGCGTAAGGCGTGCCGAAGGTTGCGCTGATGTTATAGGTGTTGCCGTTATTTTCGACGACGTAAGAAATCGCCGGGAGGCTGAAAGAAGACATATCCCAGTTTCCGATGGCATCGGCAATCGGCCCGAGCGTCAAAAACGCGATGACGAAAAGAATGGCAAAGGCAATCAAGCGATAGGTGCCGTAACGCCAGCCCCGTAAAAGGCCACGAAGGAAATAAAGGATGGCGGTGACCAAAACAAAAACAAAGAGAACAAGCAACCCGATATCCAAATAGTGCGTGATGTCCGTAATGGTCATTGGGGATTTGTATCCTTATTTATTTAATTAATTATGAGGTGGATTAATTGAAAAATACAATTACAATATTGAAGTCTTCGTTCGCCAGTAACGAAAACCCAAAATGAAAACCCACTTCCATAGCGAAATTTGTACCCAATGCGGCAAAAAATACGATCCTTGCCGCGGTAACTGTCCTAATTGCGGCAAAGAATCGGTCGATTTCGCCGAGGTCAAAGGCTTTGCCCACATGACCCCGATGGGCTGGGGTAAGGAACTCACGCTTTTTCTGACAGGTTTAGTGGGTCTTCAGCTCCTCATGCTGGCGATGCAGCTCATCGCGATGGCGACCACGAAAGGTGCCTATGAATCGGCGGGGCTAAGCGGAGCAAGCCTCAAAGCGGCCCTGCAGAGTTTCACCGGCTCGGTCACTTTCTATGAAGTCGTCGATTTCTCCGCCTACGTGATCCTCTTCTGCATAATGCTCGTCATTCTCGACAAAGATCTTTACCGCCTGACTGAAAAGTTCAAGACGGGCCGCAGCTATTACGGCTTAATCTGCGGGGTCGGGATCATGTTCTTCAGCATGTTTTACGGCATCATCGTCCAAATGTCGGGCTTAAAGGGCAATAACAATAATCAAAGCATCATCAACGACGTGGTGGCGGATAGCCCCCTGCTTTCGCTTGTGATCTTTGGTTTAATCGGCCCTTTCGTCGAAGAATTGACCTATCGGGTTGGCTTATTCGGGATCTTGAAGCGGGTCAATGTCTATTTTGCCTACATCATGACCGCCATCATCTTCGGCCTCATCCATTTTGATTGGCAAAATCCGACCGCGCTCGAATGGGCCTATCTCCCCGACTACATGATCAGCGGCGTCCTCTTCGCCCTCGTCTATGACAAATTCGGGTTTGCCGCTTCCTATCTCGCCCACGCAGGCAACAATTTCTTTGGCCTTCTTCTCAGTATTTTAGCCAATCTCACCCAAAATAAATAAGGATCTCTTATGCGCGAAAAATCCCAAGTTCTTTCGGAGTTTTGGCTCAAAGTCATCGCGATCGTCACGATGACGATGGACCACGTTGGCGCTTTCATGCTGACTTCGCCTTACTCCGCCTACTTCCCCGAGGGCTCCCTTGGTTTCACCATCGCTTTGTTCCT
>JBAYEZ010000110.1:0-4085 GCA_041667485.1 Bacilli bacterium | reverse complement strand
CGTCAAGAATCTTCATTCGCATCTGAGCGCTGAGGAAGCGAAAGAAAGAGCGATTAGGATGCTGGGCGAAGTCGGGATTGCCGAGCCTGAGCGCCGCTATAAGCAATATCCTTTCGAACTTTCGGGCGGCATGCGCCAGCGTATCGTCATCGCGATCGCTTTGTGCTCGAACCCGGAAGTTTTGATTTGCGATGAGCCGACCACCGCCCTCGACGTGACGATTCAATCCCAGATTCTTGAACTGATCAACAAACTCAAGAAAGAGAAGAACCTCTCAATCGTCTTCATCACCCACGACCTCGGCGTCGTCGCCAACATGGCCGATGACATCGCCGTCATGTATGCCGGCAAGATCGTCGAATATGGCACGGCAACCGATATCTTCTACGATCCGCGCCATCCGTATACCTGGGCTCTTTTGGGCTCGGTTCCGGATTTGAAGACCAAAGAAAAACTCAACGCGATCCCTGGCACCCCGCCAAACATGATCCTCCCGCCGAAAGGCGATGCTTTCGCCCTCCGCAACAAGGATGCTTTAAAAGTGGACAGCCTTTATCAACCGCCTTTCTTTGAGGTGTCGCCAACCCACTATGCCGCGACGTGGAACCTCCACGAGGACGCACCGGAGATTTTGGCGCCCGAAGTGGTGGTGGAGCGGATTCGCGAGGCCTTAAAAGCCCATCCGGAATACACTCCGAAACCGATCAACACGAAGAATTCGATTCTCAATCATCTCAAGGAGGCCCCGCATGAGTGACATCGCTTCCTGGAAGTCGCCGAAAGAAAACTTCCATAAATCATTTGATTATCCTGGCGGCGAAGTTTTGCTCAAGGTCAAACACCTGAAGCAATACTTCTCTTTCAAGGGCGCCCAAGAAAAGTATCTCAAAGCAGTCCATGATATTTCCTTCGAAGTCTACAAAGGCGAAGTTTTCGGCCTCGTTGGCGAGTCGGGATGCGGCAAGACCACAACCGGCCGCGACATCATGAAACTCTATCCGATTACCTCGGGCGATATCTGGCTCGATGGGATTCGGATTTCCGCGGGGACAAGATGGAACGAAAAGGAAATCAAGTACACCAACCTCCGGGCCAAAAAAGCGATTCAAACTCTCGAAAAGGGCAAAACCCAGCTTTGGGCGTCCTTTGCGGCGGATTACGAAAAACACGATTCAGCAAAACCCCTGCGCTTTATCTATGAGCGCAAGTTCAAAGAAGGCAAAACGGAAGGCTTAAAGGGCGCTGAGCTCTTTGCCCCGGTTTACGAAAAGATGAAGGCGCTCGACCTCAAGATTGCCGACGAGAAGTCGAAAGCCGCCGCGATCGGCCAGATTCAACGCGATAAAATCGTCTCCGCCAAGCGCGATAACAGAAACTACAACAAAGCCATCGCGGAACAGGCGATGGAAATGGTCAAAAAAGACCACGCCGCCCTCTTGAGCGAGCTCGCGGATCATAACCCCGATCAGCTTAGCGACGCCGAGCTTGCGGAATACCACCAGTATAAAGATGAGCTCCGCAAAGCCAAGCACGCCAATATCGCCAACAAGGTTCAGATGATTTTCCAGGATCCGATCGCCTCGCTCAACCCCCGCATGACCGTCCGCAACATCATCGCCGAAGGCCTCATCATCCAAGGCTGCCACGATAAGGAGTACATCAATTCCGAAGTCGCCCGGGTCTTGAAACTGGTCGGTCTCGTCCCCGAACACGCGAACCGCTATCCCCACGAATTCAGCGGTGGTCAGCGGCAAAGAATCGGCATCGCTCGCGCCGTCATTATGAAGCCCGAACTCATCGTGGCCGATGAGCCGGTGAGCGCCCTCGATGTCTCGGTCCAAGCCCAGGTCATCAACTTATTGAACGATCTTCGCAACAACCTCGGCCTCACCATCATCTTCATCGCCCACAATCTCTCAGTCGTCAAATACTTCTGCGACCGCATCGCCGTCATGTATTACGGACGCCTCGTCGAACTCGCCCGTTCAGAAGAGCTTTTCAAACATCCGCTTCATCCCTACACCAAATCGCTTCTTTCGGCGGTGCCTTACCCCGATCCGATCATCGAAGCCCACCGGAAACGCATTGTCTACGACCCTTCGAAAACTCATGACTATTCGAAGCAAAAGCCGACCTATCGCGAGCTGGTTCCCGGTCACTTCGTCTATTGCAATGACGAAGAGGCTGAGCGTTATCTAAAGGAACTTGCTTTATGAGCGATACGCTAGAGACGGCGAGCCCACCTCCCATCGAAGAAAAAAAGAAAAAGAAGCGAAATCCAAAAGCGTTCTGGATCGGCTTCCTCATCGCCTTCTTCTCTGCCTGGATCTTGGCATTTACCATCGCCTTAATCGAATACTACGCGCTCGGAGCCGGCCCCTTGACGCCTCGCTTGCTCCCGCTCTTCGAAGACGGCATTGGACTAAGCGGTCTCCTCTCGTTCTTCGTCTTCTTGCTCAGTTTCGCCGCGAGCAAAGGTGCCTTCGATATGCTGTCGTATTCGCTGCAGGTTCTCTTCAACACGATTTTCCGGCCTCGTTACCGGGAAAAAGGCTTCCCCAAGACTTTCTATGACTACAAAGTCATCAAAAATGGGGAGGAGCGAAAACCTTTGCTTGCCTTATTCGCCGTTTCGATGCTATTTATTATCGCCGGCTTCATTCTGATGATGGCTGATCTCGGCGCTTCCCACTAAGGAGGGTTTTTATGAAAAGCAAATTCATCGTCTTGTCGTCTGTCTTCTTCGCCTTAGCCTTGGCTTCCTGCTCGCCAAGCACGGGCTCTTCCGCGGTCACCTCTTCGGGCAACCCCGCTTCTTCAAGCGCACTTTCGAGCGGCGCCAGCACCGAAACGGGCGACATCCAAAACGGCGATCTCCCGTTAGGCCAAACCACCTACAAAGATGTGACCGGCGTGACCCAGCAGCTCAATCGTTCTTCAATTTATCGGACGGCGGGCTCGCCTCACGTCGATTCCTATCATTCCGCCACCCAAAAGGCTCAAAAACTTTTAGTCGCGCCGATTCGTTTTGTGAAGGATGATACGGATTCGCTCGATACCATCACCGCGGATGATGCCCTCTTGAGCAAAATTCGGATCGCCTTTGCCGGCACCGCCGAAGAAACTGCGGCTGTCGGAGGCTACATCTCGGTCCAAGATTTCTATAAGCGATCAAGCTACGGTCACGGCGGCTTCGACGTTGTCGTTTTACCGACTTGGGTCGATTATGACGGCACCGCGAAGTCTTTTCGGGAAAAGTCGGATGGAAACGGCGGTTTATTTGCCTCCGAATACGTTCGGGGATGGTACATCGACCAATATGCTTCGACCGACCATGGCTTATTGGGCAAGGACGCAGCTCCTTTATCGGATTTTGATACCGACAACGATGGCTATGTCGATTTGATTTGGGACGTTTATGCCTATCCCTGGGTCGACACCAACTTCTGGTGGGCCTATGTCACCTATAGCGGCAACCAGCCGCAGGTCGGCAACCCGACCATCAAGACCTTGGCCTTTGCCTCGACCAATTTCATGACGAGTTATAACGGCTACGATTCGCATACCTTCATCCACGAAACCGGCCACACTCTGGGTCTTGACGACTATTACGACTACACCAATACCTGGGCTCCGATGGCGGCGGTCGACTACATGGATCACAACCTCGGCGATCATAATTCCTACTCGAAGTTTTCGCTCGGCTGGGTCAATCCGTGGGTCCTTAAAGAAGAGGACTTGGCAGGCGGCAAGAGCGCCGTCATCACCCTCCGCTCGGCCTCGGCCACCGGCGATTCCTTGGTTTTGGCCTCGCCGAATTACAATGGCACGGCCTTCGACGAATATCTGATGGTCGAGCTGGTTGGCCCCTATGGCCTTTGCAAGACCGACTACCTCAAGGGTTACGAGAATACGACGGGCTTCACCCAGCCGGGCATCCGGATCCTTCATATTGACGCCCGGACCTATGGCTTGGCTGCCGATGGCGGCCATGATGACTATTTGAAGAGCGCGGATGCGATCGGCCAAAAAGCGATTGATCTCCGTCTCGGCAACACCTATGGCGGCCGGGTTGGCGTCCATGT
>JBAYEZ010000109.1:0-4108 GCA_041667485.1 Bacilli bacterium | reverse complement strand
CCATTGTTGTCTTTCCTGAGAAACGATTAGGCTTTCGGGAGTCCAGTCTTCGGATCGAGTTCGGCGGGTTTGCCTTCGACTTCTTGCGGCTGAGGAGCCGGGGCGGCAGCAGTCGTGCCATCGCCTTTGATCTTCTGATCATCATTCTTGGCCTGTTCGACCAAGGCGTTGATGAGCGGAACGTAGATCTCGCGGAACGCCGGTTCGACTTCGCGAACATATCCAGCAATCGAATCCTGGGTTTCTTTGATGATATCCGGGAAACTCTTGCCCATCGGCAAATCGCGACGGCCAGTCATGAAATCCACCATCAAGAAGACCTTGTCCTGGACACCGTTGTAGCGTTCATCGGTCAAATGGCAATTGGCCCGAACCACGTTGAGGTTCTGAATCGTCTCGTTGATATCATTGCCAATGAAACGGGAGGCAGCGGTTTCTTCGCCCTTGGCTTCGCGACGGGCTTGGTTATAGTCGCCGAAGAGTTTGACGAGTTGAGCGCACAAAGTCATATAGGCAACGCCACGATAGAGACGCTCTTCAGCAAGGTCCGCGGCCACAGCTTGCGAAATATCGACGTTATTCTTCTTCGCATCATTGATGATGCCGATGCACATCGCCTCAACATTCTCGTGAATCGGAAGAACGCCCTTGAAGATGGCAAGATGCTGAGCGTGATCAACGCGTAAGCCATCATCGGCCAATTTTAAGATGGTCGAAGAATCGCCATAGACTTGATCATAGAAATCGCGGATGGTCTTCTCGAGGTTTTTGCCATTGTCGCCCGAGCGATCAAGAATGCTCTTGAGCGGGGTCGGCTGATCGACTTCGACGAGAATCGACCGCTTCTTTTCTTTGAATAAGGCAACATCGTAAGCATCCTTCGGTAAGGTGTACTCAAGCGTATCGCGGACGACGACCTTGTAATGGATTAACGTCGTCAATACTTCAGAAATCTGATTCATTTGGAATTGCTTCCTTCCTTTTTTATGTCGGAGACCTTGCTATTCTCCTCCGATGGGTAGATATAGGCATCAAGGTCATAGAAACGCTTAATCACACGGGAAGCGTGCTTCTTCACTTCATTGGGCGAGTGGTCCATGCAGAAACTTTGCTCTTTAAAGGCCTCAAACATCGAGATATCGTTCCCGGAGTCGCCAATAACTAGAACATTATCGCGGGAGAGATGGTTGTAATCAAGATAAAACGCTATTCCTTCGCTCTTGGACGCTCCTTTAGGAGTGATTTCGACGCATTGCTCAACCCAAGAGAATTCGGCTTCAGGGTAACGGAGACGCAAGAGCTTGTTCGCTTCGCGGGCTTGGACTTTGCGCCGGGGCGCCACACCGAAGAAGAGCATCGCCTTGTAAACTTCGCCGCCCTCGAGCTCTTCGTAATAGGCCTTATCGCTCCGCACCACCGGCTCGCGGTAGGTCCCTTGAAAGAATTCGTAGGTCGAATAACAAAGGCCAGTGAGCCAGCCTACTCCCGAACGGGGAATCACGAGGTTGTGCTTCTTCGTAAAGAGCATCACAATCGGGATTTTGTATTCGCGACAAGTCTCATTGAGAATCTTTCTTAATAAATCTTTATTAAAAAAACTTTCTTTGATCAGATGGCCATCGTCAAGAACAAAGGAACCGTTGCAGCCCACCACATCGACCTGGCGATGGAGATTTTGCGCCACTTTTTCCCCAAAGTAACGATTGCGGCCGCTGACCAGCAAAATTTTACCGCCATCATCCATAAACTTGTTGATGAATCCGCGGTTATCTTTAGAAATCATCCGAATCCTCTTTCGAGGATAGAAGAGGGTCCCATCAAGGTCAGTTGCGATAACTTTGTTAAGTGCCATCGGTTCAATATTTTACACTGAAAATAGAGGAGGAGAAGGAAATTTTTCTCTCGATAAAATCTAGTGAAGATTGTCCACGCTGGATTTCATTTGTTTTACCATCTTTGTAAAAGTTGGTTTCGGCGTCAATAGCGGCTCAAAAGCTGAGACAAATTCGAAGTTTTCTTGATTTCGTATAAAAAATATCACTTCCGAATAATCATAAAGATTCACCAAACCTTTATAAGAGGACTCGTAACCCCGTTTGAAGAGGACTTCGTCAAAAGGTTCGCCCCGCGAGACGTTGCGGATCCGGGCTCGATTAAGGGAGAGAAGTCTCCCGGTAAAAAGATAATAAACTTTGATTTTATACCCCTGCCGCCTGGCCTTCTCGAGGAGAGTGAACTGCGTTTTGTTCGTCAAATTGGTTTCACAGCAAAATGATTCCCCGCTCGTCATCCCCTGGCTCAGGGTCAAAAGAGGAAGCGATTGAAGAAACGAATTTTTGTAGCAACTGCGGAAGGTGGTCTTCCCGCTGCCAGTCACCCCGGCGATGAGAATGATCTGAGGGCGACCGTCAATCATGCTTGCCCACCACTTTCACGACCTTCATCTTCCTGTCACGATATTCGCGAATCCCGTTGCGATAGGTGTAGACAAGGTACCCGCCTTCGACCGTAACCACCGGAGCACCTGCTTTGAAATTTTCTCGCATGGCTTTTTGATAGGGCAGCGCCCCGCTCTCCGAGGTTAAAGACAGAAGATATTTTTTGAATCTGACCGAAGAAGGTTTTCCTAAATACGTAGATGTCAATTTGCCCCCCTTACGAAAGCTTAGATAATAGTAGTCATGGCCTTTGATGGTTTTGAGGGAAAGAGTCTTTTTCATTATGGCAATTATACATGTCGTAAAAGTGTTATACAACATCTATAAATAGTTGGTTAACTTTGTAAAGTATAAAAAGAAAAGGGAGCGATGCTCCCTAATCATTTCTAATAATTGTTATTTCTTTCCAACCTTGATTTTATTCTCAGCCTGAATAACGCCATAGCCACCATCCAGCCGCTTATAAGCAACCGAGACCTCTTCATCATCCGAATCTAAATACATGAAGAATGAATGGCCCAAAGCTTCCATGCGAGTGATCGCGTCGTCCAACGTCATCGGTTCAAGGAAGATCGACTTCGTCCGGACGACCTGTTCATCCTTCTCGTCCTCCTGCTCTTCTTGGAAGTTCTGGAACGCGATGGATTTACCTAAACCATTCGGGGCGTTATGGTTTCTTTCCATCCGGGTCTTCAAGCGGCGCATCTGGTCTTCAAGTTTATCAATGGCCAAGTCAACGGCCGCATAGAGATCGTTGTTGCGAACTTCAGTCCGGAAATCCATCTCTTTGGTGAAGATGGTGATTTCAACTTTGGCTCCAACTTTGTAGGCGCTCACAACGGCGCGGCACAGCACTTCGTCGGTGATGATGAAGTACTTATCCATCCGATGCAGCTTCTTCTGGACGTCACTACGAATAGCATCGGTGACCTCGATGTTCTTGCCGATAATCTGATATCTCATTGGCTATGTTCCTCCGGGGGTACTGTAACCCCTTACAACTTTATTTTAACCATACTCCAAAAAAGGTAAAGGGTAATACCTTGATTTCCCTGAAATCATCAAATAAGAAAAGTTGCTCCCGAAGAAATCGTTGCCAAACTGGAGGATGCTATAATAAATAAAATTAAGGAATTTATGGAAATTCGCGCCGCTGATTCATCCCTCAAACCCCCCTCGAAAACGAATTGGGGATTGCGGATCCGATTATTGGCCGGGGTTTCGCTCGTTCTTTTTCTGGTTTTTCTTATTCTCGCCTTTGCGTCCAATATTCAAACGGGCGGCAAATTCGATGCCTCATCGATTCCCGCCTTGATCGGCATCATTTATCCGATCGTCCTCTCAACCATTCTTATCATTCAAGGTTCGCACGCGCGTAAGGGCTTAGTTTTCGGCCTCGACGTGGCTGGAATATTGATTTGGGGAATCGTTCTTTACGCCCTCTTTTTCATCTTCTTGCTGGTGGGTGGAATCCTTCAGGGCGCGGCTTGTGATGCCTCGTCCAGATCCATTTCCTCTGCTCTGCCGTCTTCCGCCAGTTCCAACACCCAATGCAACAGCGAGATCAGCCAAGCCCTTAATGGCTTTGGACTTCTAATCCCGATTTTCCTCCTCTCCGCGATTGTCCATGAGGTCTTTCTTGGCCTCAATGCCTTTGGCAAAAAGAAACT
>JBAYEZ010000108.1:0-4207 GCA_041667485.1 Bacilli bacterium | reverse complement strand
AGGATGCCTTGAACGCTGCTGATCATAGCCATCTCGTCACCCGACATACTGGTTGCCGAGATTGCATAGACCACGTCAGCGATGCCTGGCGAGCGCCAATAGACGCCCGATTGGATCGGTGGATTCACTTGAGTACTGGAGGAAGAAGGAGAACTGCTCCAACTTTCTTGGGTCGTCGAAGCGTTGCCTGCGGAACTGCTCAGACTGTTTGAAGCCGGATTGCATCCGCTTAGGACAACGACGCTTAGAAGAAAAGCCACCGTCTTTCTAAGCCATTTTTGTTGCATAAAAAGTCCTTTCATTTAATGCCGGAGATGTTTAAACCTCCAATTAGCTTCTTCTGGCATAAGGCATAAACAACAATGACAGGAAGCAAAGTTGAAATCAGAGCTGCTGACCTCAAGAAAACCTCGCGCCATCCGCCGCCTCCGCCTTCACCAAAAAAGACTAGTTTCAATTGAATCGTATAGAGCGCTTCATTACCCGTGACCAACATCGGCCAGAGATAGTCGTTCCATTCCGCGATGAAAGTCATGATGAAATAAGTTGCCAAGACTGGCAAGCACATCGGCAAAACGATTTGGAATAAAGTTCGCACTTCGCCTGCCCCGTCAACTTTGGCGGCTTCAAGAACTTCATTTGGAACGGAATCCATGAAGGCTTTGACGAGGAAAATGCCGGAGACATTAACGATGCCTGGCAAGATCAACGCCGCAAAAGTGGAAGTCCAGTTGAGGGCAGAGACTAATTGGTAGTTCGTGATCATCAACATCTGGCCGGGGACCATCATCGTAATGAGCAAGGCGACAGTCACGACGTTGCGTCCTTTGAATTTCTTTTTCGAAAGGACATAGCCCACCACCAAGATAATTACGGCGCTGATGAGGGTGAAGGAGAAGGAAACGATTAAAGTGTTTCTTAATCCGGTGAGCAAATCGCCTTCTTGGATGGCGGCGGCGTAGTTCGACCAGTTCCAGGAAACGGGCCAGAAATAGACTTTGCCATCTACTGGGGTGAACCCTTCGATCGGCTGAACCGATTGAATGAACTCGAGGTAGAACGGGAAGACTTGCAAAAAAGCGAAAGCGGCCAGAACCAAAACAATCAAAGCTTTTAAGATGACATGAGGGGCTGGCCGATCGTTCTTTTCCTCTAACGGAACTGCAAGATGCTTCATTTTTGTCATAGAGTTTCCTCCGAGCGAGAAATCCTATGCTGCAGCCAAATTTGGAGAATGGATAAAAGCATGATGATGTTCAATGTGGCGACGGCAATGGCGCAGGCGTAGCCATTTTCGCCCCCAATCAAGGAGTTATACATATAGAGAGTGATCGACATAGAACTGTTGGAGGGGCCGCCGTTAGTAATGAGCTGCATCGGGCCGATAACTTGCAAGCCGCCGATGATCGACAAAAGGCAGTTGTAGAGCATGGCGCCGTTAATTGACGGGACATAAATCTTTTTAAAGATCTGCCAAGTGGAGGCGCCGTCCATGATGGCGGCTTCCACATAACTCTTTGGAATACCTTCGATGGCAACGTAGTAAATCAACATCTGGCTTGAGAAGCCAAGCAAGGCGGGAATGATCATTAAGGTAAATAGCGATAAGTGGGGATTGTTGTACCAAGCCAGCGGAGTACCGCCAAAGGCACGGATAATCTGATTCATGATTCCGGTATCCGAGGGATTGAAAACCAAGGTGGTGATTTGGCTTGAGATAACAGCGGAAACCAAGGTCGGCCAGAACAAAAGGGTCAACCAAACTTTTTGGCCATGATGAATCCGAGAAATCAAATAGGCGACGAACAAGCCAAGGCCGTTATTGAGCACGGTCATGACCAAAGTCCAAATAATGGTGTTGCGAAAGGCGGTCCAGAATACTTCATCGGCAAAAAGACGAGTGTATTGCTCAAAGGTGAATCGGGAGATCTTTGAGATGCTGATCGTGAGGTTGGTGAAGGAGAAAACAAAACCACGGACGAAAGCAAACAAGAAGAAAACACCCCACCAAGCCAGCGGGAAGAGCAGCCAAAGATAAGCGGTTATCGCTTCGTGCGTGAACCACTTTTTCTTTCTCTTCTTTCTCTGTGCCAAAGCAAGGGTGCTATCATTCATATTTTATCCGTTGAACTTACGATCGGTGGCCTCTTGGGATTTGGTTTGAGCGGTTTCGATGGCGGCATCGATGCCAGCGCTATCGCTAGCGGTGACTGCGCCGTAAAGCATATTGACGATTTGCTGCTCTAAGGTTGACCAAATGGGCGTGGCAGGACGTGGGGCTACTTTGGTTAATTGCGTGGCAAAATAAGAGAGGTATTGGTCTTTGGCATAGTAGTCGTCGGACAAAGCCTCACTGGTGACGGGCAACAGAGCCTTCACCTTGGCAAACGCCATTTGGAAGGTCTTATCGGTGGCCAAGAATTTCGAGAAAACATATGCCGCTTGTTTCACGGCGCTCTTTTTGGCGATAACCATCGAATAGAGACCGAGACCGGAGTAATTTGGCGTTGCCGGGTCGATGCTGACCATTTCGCTTAAACCGAGCTTGAAGGACGTCTCGCCTTGCGTTACCTTGGCAAGGTTCCACGAACCCATTTCGACGAAGCCGATGCTGCCGCCGTAGAATTTGCCTTCTTCATATTCGTTTTGCGAAGCGTATTTCGAAAGGCTGACCCAGTCATTGACCGCCTTTTTCACGTTGGGAGTATTCAACTGAATGGTCTTATAATCATCGCTGACCATTTGGCCTTTTTCTCTCGCGACATAAGAAGAGAAACCCATGGCGCAGAAGGTTTCGTTGATGGGCTGCGCGAACGGGGTATAATTTGTCTTTTGCTTGATGGCTTCGCAATCCGCGAGGAATTCCGAATAGGTTTTCGGCATCGCGCTGATACCAGCGGCATTTAAAATGTCCATGTTGCCCATCAGGACAACGGTGTTGGCGCTCAGCGGAAGCCCGTAGGCAGATCCGTTGTAGGAATTGGCTGAATATAAGGTCGAAGGGAAATTTGAGGCCACCCCATCGCCGTGGCTTAGTTCGGTGATGTTTGCGACCTGATCCTCAAAAGCCAGGTTAGGAATGTAAACGTGGTCGACAATGGCTAAATCGGGGCGGGAATTATCATCATTGAGAGCAATGAGATAGCTTTGGTAAATGTCCAAGCCAGCTTTTTTGACGATCTTGAAGGTGACGTTGGGGTAAGTTTGCTGGAAACGGGTAATCGCATCGTCCAAGGCGGCGTTGTATTCGGCGCCCGAAGGATACCAAAGCGTGACCTTGGCGCTTGTGTCAGCGTTGAAAGAGGACTGGATATCTTCTGAAATGTCAGAACCGCCCTGTCCAAAGCTGCAACCCGTAATGGCTAACGAGAGCAAAAGCGAAGCGGCTAAAGCGCCGCGCGAAGTCAGAAGCGAATGATTCTTCATGAAATTGTCCTCAAAAGAAAACCGATTTTCTTTTATTGCAAGAGCAAAGGGTGTAAGCGCTTGCTTCCAGCTTTTTTATCTTAATGTAGAAAAACGGTTTTTGCAATAGGCCAAATTAAACAAATTGTGATCTTCTTTTCGAGAGAAGCCGACGTTAACGAACGCTATTTTGGTTCAACAAAGGAATCGTTGTAATGAATTTTTGAAGAAATGATAACGGATTTCGGAGCCGACTTATTTGCGATGTCATCGACAATCAAGTCAACGGCTTGCCTTGCAAACTCCGCATAATCTTGCGCCGCGTAGGAAAGGGAGGGAGCGAAGGAGAGGTCGTTGCTATGGCTATAGCCAAGCGAGAAGACTTTGACATCGGTTCCGACTTTTAAGCCAGCGTCTCCGATAGCTTCATAGGCGCCGGAAGCAATAAAACCGTTAGCGCAGATGATGGCATCCGCTCCGTCTTTGAGGGCTCTTGATGCATAGTAATAGCCATCTTCTTTGGTGCTGTGGGCACTGTAGAAAATCTCGCCTTTTGCTATTTTGTCTGAATTCGCGGCTTCGTTGAAACCTTCGTCGCGGTCCTGGGTAATCGTCAAGGTTTGATTCGAGTTAATCATCGTAATCTTCTTGCAACCCTGTCGTTTCATTTCCAAGAAGATTCGGCGGACCAATCCGACGTTGTCGGTGTCGATCGAATTGCCCTCTTTTCCACCAAACAATCCTTTGGGATTGCCAATGACTACGAAAGGAATTAAGGAAGAACTAATCTTGCTCAAGCGTT
>JBAYEZ010000107.1:0-4209 GCA_041667485.1 Bacilli bacterium | reverse complement strand
GTCCTGAAGATCGATGATAAAACGAACGATGTGAAACGCTTAGAGGTCGATTTCAAAGGCCCGGGTGCCCTCAAGGCGTCCGATCTTGTCTTACCGGCCCTCGTGAGCGTCGTCAACAAAGATCTCGAGATTGCCCACCTCAATAAGGAAGGCCACCTCAAGATGACGATCTATGCCGCCAACGGCCGTGGCTATGTCACGAGCGAAGCGAACAAGATCGAACGGAAGATCAACACGATTGGCGTCATCTCGACCGACAGCAATTACAGCCCGGTCGTCAAAGTCGCCTACGCGGTTGAGCCTACCCGGGTCGAACACGACAGCAAATTCGATAAACTGACCCTCGAAGTTACGACGAACGGATCCGTCAAACCGCACGAAGCGGTCGCAATGGCGGCCCAACTCCTCGTGGCTCACTTCAATGAGTTCACCAAGCTCGACGATGTCGTCAAGAGCTATAAGCTGGTCAAAGAAGAAGTCAAGACCGAAGAGAATAAGTATCAGGATATGATGATCGAAGAACTCGATCTCTCAGTCCGGAGCAACAACTGCCTCAAGCGCGCTGGCATCTCCACCGTCATGGAACTCACTCAGAAGAGCGAGGACGAGATGATGAAGGTCCGCAACCTCGGCAAGAAGTCGCTCAAAGAAGTCAAAGAAAAGTTGGCCTCGATCGGTCTGCACTTCCGCGACTACGTAGGAGAATAATCACATGTCAGGAATGGTTGGAAGAAAGAACGTACACGGCAAGGCCGGCGTTCGCTTCAAGGCGCCTTATACCGCCTCGAAGAACAAGAGCATGCTCCGCAACGTCGTGAGCGAGCTCATCGTGAATGGCTCTGTCAAGGTCACCTCTGGCGTCACGCCGGAATTGATCTCCCTCAGCGCCAAACTCGTTGGCTGGGCCAAAGAGAATACCGTCAGTTCGCGCCGCGAAGCCGCCGCGATACTCCGCAAGGGCATCGTGGATGCGAACGGTGTTGAAGCACTCGATAAACTCTTCAAGGAAATCGGTCCGAAGTTTGCGAAGCGGAATGGTGGTTACACCACGGTTTACAAGCTCGGCGCTCGCAAGGGCGACAATGCCGAAGTCGAACTGGTCAAGTGGGTTGACTAAACCTATTTTCCCTCTTTGATCCTCAAGCCCCTATCTCTCAGAGTAGGGGCTTTTCTTTTACCTCCGAGGGAGCGGCCTTCGCCCTTTAAAGGCCGCTGGTCGATCCAAAAAATTATTTTTGCCCACTCGATTGAATGCTTAGAGGAAGAGACCTCGATTAAAAAAGACGCATGAAATATTGATTTGAATTAAATTGGCATTTCTTTGGAGTGCGATCGCTTTTTATTCTTGGCCGAATCCGCCTTGAATGGCGAGAAGAATTAAAGAAGAAGCAAAGGGGTTTCTTCTTGACAAAGGCCTAATCAATCGGATTTTTCTTTTTTCTAGGGTTTCTTAGCGTCGTCTATGGTAAAATTTTACTTGCGCAAGGTGGAAAGCCTTGTATAGTGTCCTCGCGGGGGATTCCCGCGCATATTAAAGGAGAAACACATCTATGATCTATGAAGGGCTTGTCGGTTGGGTGCTTGCCTTAATCATCATTGCCGTTATTCTTGTCATCGTCGTCATCTGCATCCTCTCGTGGTGGATCAACGCTGCCAACCGGTTACGGAGAGAGCAAGTCAAAATCGACGAAGCCGCCTCGGGCATCGACGTCGCTTTGACCAAACGTTTTGACTTATTGACGAAGGAAGTCGCCGTCGTGAAAGGCTACGCCAAGCACGAAAGCGAAACCTTGGCCAACGTTATCAGCATGCGCCGTCCCGCCAGCGATGCCAGCATGAAGGAAAAGGCCGAGTTCAGCAATCAGGTGACTAAAGCCTTCGATTCGATCAACATCGTGAGCGAAGCTTATCCGGAACTCAAGGCCAATGCCAACTTTGCCGCTTTGCAGAATCAGATCGGCGAAGTCGAAGAGCAACTCCAGGCTTCGCGCCGGGTCTACAATTCGAACGTCAGCACCTACAACCAAGAGATCATTGTCTTCCCGACCTCGATCATCGCTCGTCATTACGCCTTCGCCAAGCGCGACTTCTTCGAAGCGGAGGAAGCCAAGCGCCAAGACGTCAAGATTGAGTTCTAAGGCGAAAGAGCGCGGGCTGCCTCCATGGGCAGCCCTTTCTTTTAGGAGAGAATCAAGATGGCAACAATGCTCAATGATAAGATTCCCGGGTTGGTGGCAACCCTCGAGTCTTCGCGCGCAGTTGCGCGTAAGAAATATACGGTGCTCTTAAGTATCGGGGTTCCGTGCTTCCTCGTCGGAGTTGTGCTGGCCGCTCTGATAACAATTCTGCATTGGTCGGATGACGGTGCCCTTTTTTTCATCCCGGTCTTTCTCGTCGTGCCTTCGCTTTTTTTGTTGGGGGCGGCCGCCATCGTCAAACATAACTACAGCTCGAATGCCTACAGTTTGTTGCTCAACACCGTCGATTCGACCCTCTTCCCCGCTGCGCGAAAAGACCCGAACCGGGGCATGGTTCTTAATGTTTTGTTGAAGCCGGGCTTCTTTGCCTTGCCTGATCGTTACTATGGCAAGAATTACAAGAGCGCGACTTATGAAGGCATCAGTTTTGAGCAAGCCGGCTACGATCTTCAGCGCCGTGAGCGCCATACCGACAGCAAAGGCAACACCTATTACACCTACGAGACCTACGCCAAAGGCACGATGTACCGCTTCGCTTATGAGCGGAACTTCGCTGCCGTTGTCAAAGTCCTCGAGAAGAGCGGCATCATCTCGTTTGGGAGCGGTGGTCTCAAAAAGGTTGAAACCGAATACATCGCTTTCAACAAGAAGTTCCAAGTCCTCACGAGCGACGAGACCTTGGTTTTCTATCTTTTGACCCCGCAGATTCAGGAGAAAATCCTTGACCTCGAAGCCAAATTCAAGGGCCGTTTCTATATGGCTTTCATCGGCAACGAACTTTACATCGCGGTCAACGACAGCGATGCCTCCATCGTGATCCCCTTCAAACAAACCATCACGGCGGATAATCTCACGCCTATCGTCGAATGCTTAGCGATTCCCGCCGTCTTTATCACCCTCTTAGGCCTCAACAAGACCAAGTTCGAAGCCGATGCCGGCACCAAACCGGTAATTGTCTGATTATCGAAGTGTTGGCGGAACAAAACGAGACAAAAAGAAGACGGAATTTCGCCGTCTTCTTTTTCGTTTTACCGAAAAAGATTAGAATCGGTGGGGAATTACCAATTTATCGGTATTTTTGAGGAGCGGTGGGCACCTTTCAAGTGTTGCCTTGCTCGGTTTCCCCGTTTACAATATCCCCGTGCATGTGTGCGCATTTTTGTTTAAGCGCAGGAGGAAAAACATGGCGATGCAAGAAGAAGCGCGAAAGGGCATTATCGCGATTTGCGCAGCCCACAAAGGCGAACCTTCGCCCTTGATGCCGATCCTTGAAGAGATTCAAAAAAAGTATGGCTACATTCCGCTCGAAGTGCAGGAGCTTGTCTCGATCGAGACCGGCGTTCCCGTTTCCGAGGTTTATGGGGTTGTCACCTTTTACAATTTCTTCTCGTTGACCCCGAAGGGCAAGTACGTCATCGGCGTCTGCCTCGGCACGGCCTGCTACGTCAAGAACTCGCAAGCCATCATTGATAAATTCGAGACCATTTTAGGTATCGAGCCTGGTCAGACGACCGCCGATGGTCTCTTCACGATCGAAGCGATCCGCTGCATGGGTGCCTGCGCCCTCGCCCCCGCCGTCTCGGTCAATGGCAAGGTCTATCCGCAGATGACGGTCGACGGCGTCGCCAAAGTCGTCGATGAGTACAAAGCCAAGGAGGTTAACGCCTGATGGATAAGATTAGCACTGTCGCCGTATTGCAGCAGGATATCGATCGTTGTAGCAAAGCTTTTGATGACAAGATCAAGGGCGTCGGCGGCAAGCGGGCTGTCATGGTTTGCGGTGGCACGGGCTGCCTTGCCAACGATAGCGATGCGATCCTCAAAGAATTCGAAAAGCAAATCAAAGAAAAGGGCCTCGAGAAGAAAGTTTCGATCAACCATGTCGGCTGCTTTGGCTTCTGCAGCCAAGGCCCCTTCATCAAGATCTTCCCGGAAGACACGCTTTACCACAAGGTCAAGGTCAGTGACGTCTCCCATATCGTCGATGATGATCTCATCGGCGGAAAGGTTT
>JBAYEZ010000106.1:0-4243 GCA_041667485.1 Bacilli bacterium | reverse complement strand
CGTGCTCCCCGTACGGCTTGTGGCCATAGGAAGAATGCCCGTAGTTGGAGTGCCCGTAGCTCGAATGGCCGTAGCTCTTGTGCTCGCCCTCGCTGTGTTCGCCATAGGGCTTGTGTTCGTATGACTTGTGCTCCCCGTACGGCTTGTGGTCGTATGACTTGTGCTCGCCATAGGGTTTGTGATCGTAGGATTGATGCTCGCCATAGGGCTTGTGTTCGTAAGACTGGCCTTCGCCTTCCGCGTGCTCCCCGTACGGCTTGTGGCCATAGGAAGAATGCCCGTAGTTGGAGTGCCCGTAGCTCGAATGGCCGTAGCTCTTGTGCTCGCCCTCGCTTGCTTCGCCTTGAGCACCCTCATAGGGTTTATGCCCATAGGAGCGGTGCTCGCCATAAGGTCGCGATCCGTGGGAGATATTGCCAAAGGAATGGCCACCATGACCAAAACGCCGAGCTTTATCTCGCTCTTTCTTCTGCAAGAGTCTCCGGTCCATATCATCTTGGGTGATGATGCCGGCCTTGACTTGCTCTTGCAAGGCTTTGCGTTCTTCCTCTTTCTTGAGGTTGCGCTCGAGCCGCTTCTGTTTCACTTCTTCGCTTTCACCGGGCAAGAAGGTTAAATTGTCGTTTTCGGCGTAGACTTTGATGCCATTGGCGATCAAAAGCCGCGCGGTGACGCCCAAACCTTCGATTCGGGTGTGGGTAAAGGTGCCGTCATCGATGTGACGCGGGCCGCACGAGGGCGAGTTTTCTTTAAGGATCGCGATGCGAATCCCGAAGAATTTGCAGGCTTTTAAAGCCGCCTCGGCTCCAGCGTTATATTGGGCCGTCACGTCTTTGCCCGACTTCGTGAGGACACTGTTCTTCACGATTTCCGCCGGTTCGCGCGGGGTGGGCAAACCACCCGTGACTTCGGGGCAGAAGGGGACCAACTCATACTTCTGAGCGAGTTGCTCTATTAACGGGAACGAATTGTCCCCGCCGTCATATTTGCATTTTTCGCCCGCAAGGCAGGCGCTGATTAAGATTTTTTCCATGGCTCGACTAGTCTACTCTTTTCTTCTTGTCTTTTCTACGTTCGTGCAGAGGAAACGCTTATAATAGACCCCGTGCAGGAAACGTGGCTTTTAAAATGTGAGGGGAAGGATTACCCCTGTCTAGTTACTTATAAAAGGATGCGAAACATCCGCTTCCATTTTGCGAAGGACGGGAAGACTTTTTGCGTTTCTGCCCCCTACGGGATCGCGCGGAAAAGCTTGCAGGATTCGATCGATCGCTTCTTTCCGCGCCTATTGAAAAAAATCGTCTTTTCCGCTCCAATCAATGGCGATGAGGTCTATCTTTTTGGTGTTAAGCAAACCGTGGCGGGCTTTCAGGAACTTGACGAGAAAGCCCAAGCGCTTTTCCTCAAAAAGAAACTCTTGGATTTTGTCGGGCCGTCCGTCAAAGAATACGAAACGAGGATGGGGATCAAAAATCCCTATCAGGTCCGGGTCAGAAGTATGAGCAGCCGCTATGGGGTCAACAGCCAGCGGACCCACCGTTTAACTTTTGCAACCGCTTTGGTCCATTACGCACCCGAAACCATCGTTTCGGTGGTGGTTCACGAACTCGCTCACGATTTCGTCTTCAACCACAGTGACAAGTTTTATCGGATCGTTTATCTCTATTGTCCCAATTACAAGGCGCTTCATGATAAACTGAGAACGCACCGTTATGTGTGAATTCATCCAAAGCAAAGAAAACAGCAAAGTCAAAGAAGCCTACAAAGCTAAAGAGGGGAAAGGCGATCGCTTCCTCGTCGAAGGCTTTCATTTGGTCGAAATGGCTTTAGAGCATCAAATGGCGGACGCGATTTTTAGCCTCAAAGACTATCGCGCTTCTGCTCCCGTTTATCTCGTCACGCCGGAGATTATCGCAAAACTTTCAAGCACGGTAACGCCGGAGGGGATTGTTGCCCTTTGCCATAAAATCCCCGCAAAGGCCCCTTCCCATTCCCGCTTGCTCTATTTAGATGAGGTGCGAGACCCCGGCAACGTCGGAACCCTCTTAAGGACCGCCTTGGCTTTTGGCTTCAGCGATGTCATCCTTTCCAAAGGTTCGGCTGAGGCTTATTCAAGCAAGGTCCTTTTGGCTTCGCAAGGGGCGATTTTCGCTCTCAATTTTTCTGAGAGCAAACAAGCGCCGGAACAGGATATCATCGAGCTGAAAACGCGAGGATACCGCATCATCGCGACTGATTTAAAGGCTGCGGTGCCTCCTGAAGAAATCGAGACGCTCGATCAAAAAATCTGCCTGGTCTTGGGCAACGAAGCCCATGGGGTGGCCCCGAGCATTTTGTCGCAAGCCCATCAAACCGTTCGCATCCCGATGGGCGGCATCGATTCCCTCAACGTGGCAATCGCCGGCGGGATTTTGCTCTATCTTTTGTCGCGAAAATAAAGCGGTTAACTTTGTTCAATCCCCGCTATAATGAAAACGTATGAAGCGCAACCTAACCCCAAAAACCCTTTTCCTCTTAGGCGGTCTCGCCCTCGTTTCGTGCGGCGGGAAGCCTTCGAGTGTCGCCTCCTCTACAAGCCTCGGCTCCGATGAAGCTTTTAGCGCCCTCGCAAGCGGACTCAATGCCTTTTTCAGCCATGACAAACTTGGTTTTAATTATTCACGCCACCCCGATACGGTCAAAAGTGGCAAGAAAAGCAATGATTTTTCTTTGACCTACACGCCTGTCGAGCGGCCGGCGACGAGCTCCTCGAGTGCTCTCACGGCCGAAACATCGGCTTCTTCGAGCCTCCCCATCGATTTTTCTAAACCGATCGTCATCGGCCTTTCCGGTTTTGCTGCCGATGGTTTTCCCGCGAATTGCTATGTCAACGGCCTCAGTGATTCGGTCGGTGATTCTTTACTGGCTTATGCCTACCTCGACTATCCCACTATTTCGGCGAGTCAAGGCGACAGCACGCTGCTTAACTCAACCGAAAATTATGTGACGAATTATCTCGATCTCAATTCGTTTTATTTTGATTTGAATGGCCTTAGCAGCCTCGAAATAAGCGCGATAAATTCGGCTGTTCAATCAATTCCGGGGAATGATGGTTGGATGTTTCCTAGTGGCAATCGGGGCAAAGCCGCCCTCAACGAAAATGTTTCCTCATTTTTGAGTTTTTTCCTGCCGATTCAGCATTATCTTCCCAGTCTCACCGATGCGATCATTTCCAGTCTCAAGAAAGATCAAGAAGGCAGCCGTTCTCTCGACCAGAAGTTTAGCCAAAGCGAAGAGGGCATCACTCTGAGCCTTGCCGTTCCTTCTTTTGCTCGGGCCTATACCCTGCTTGTTGATTGGACCAAGGCGATGATCATCGCTAAAACCTCGGATGAATTTGAGCAAGCTGCCAAATTCGCCTTGATTAATAACGCGATCCTTAAACCGATCAAAAAATATGGCGATTGCTTATCGAGTTTCATCCTTTCCGCCAGTTTGACGTATTCGGTTAGTGGGCTTAAAGAAGCGAGTTTCGTCTTTGACGGAGCCGCGGATTTTATGAAATTAAAAGCCGCTTATTCATCCGATAATCCCTCGGGTTTCGTCACCGCTTTCCACGGGGCGGGCATCTTGGGCTTCGTTGTTGATGACGCCGCGGCGGTTCCAACACCGACCCCCGCCTTAAGTACCTATCCGGACATTCCGCCTGTCAAACTGATCTAAATAGGGCCTCTCGCAAGAGAGGTTTTTTGTTTCTTTTCTTCGGAAAGAGGCTAAAATGGAGGCGTTCATTGAAGAGAAAAAGTACTCCTTTCGAAAGTCTTAGCTGGGAAGGGCGAAAAGAGAAACCGCCCTAGGATAGAAAAGAGGAAGTTCGTCTTGGAGAACGAAGAAGAGATTCTTCCCTCGGCGGGGTTAACGCCACGAAAGCCTAAGAGGGTTCGCCCCTCGTTTAGGGAATGGGATGGCACCGCGGAAAAGATTCCGCTCCCGGCCGTCTTTTTTGTTTTTAGGAGGCTCCTATGGAAGAGCTTAAGAAAGTTGAACAATTAAAAAGCAAGGCCCTGGCGGAGATCGCTGCGGCTAAAACGATCGATGATCTCGCCCGCGTCCGCAACATCTATCTAGCCAAAAAGAGCGAACTCTCGAGTCTGATGGGTTTGCTGAAGGACATTCCCACCGAACAAAGAGCTGGTTTCGGCAAGGCGGTGAACGATGCCCGCAACGCAATCAGCGAGAGTTTCAACGCGAAAAACGCCGTCCT
>JBAYEZ010000105.1:0-4361 GCA_041667485.1 Bacilli bacterium | reverse complement strand
GTCGATTTTACCGATGGCCCGCAAGAGGCGAGAAGGATGAGGCTGGCGGCTAGAACGAGCAATGTTTGTTGTTTCATAATGAGCTCCCAATAGGTAACCTTAAAACTTTTGCCTTACAAAAGCCACCCTATTTTAGGAACATTAAAATAGTTTAATTGAAATAGGCCTTTCGGTGAGACGAAATCCATTAAAGAATTTCAGTGGCTAAGGCCGAAATTCGCTTGATGTCCAAAACTCATGGTTAGTTAAATTATACAAAAAACGTTCAATTTAACTGTGAAAGAAAAAACGAATGCGGCTTTAGGCTCTGCTCTGAAACAAATCCGAAAAGAAAATGGTCTTTTTCAAGAGGAATTACCCTCATATTCGGATTAGGCCTTCATTTTGTGCGGAATCTTGAGCAAGGCGCTTCTTCGCTTCACTTCGACGAAGCCAATAAAGCCTTTCGCTTCTTTGGCTACGAACTGATCCCAGTTTGGAAGGAGCCTCATAGATGAGCGAGAGAAAAGGGCGGGTTTCCTTAGATAAAGAATCCCGTTGAACGATAGATAGAGAAGGATGAGGAATATGTTTTTACGCATGATTCGGCTTGGCTGGCCAAGCTTGATTCGCGTCCGATTTCTTTGATGATGTCCCTGCGGAAGGAGCCTTGTTCTTCCGAAACCCTGTTTTCGTTCTTTGACGGCCTGATTCCCGAAGGCTGGCTCCTCGATGTTTCGTTAAAAAATTGGAAATTGAATCCGGATGATCGAATGGGTCTTTTCCTTTCGGGTTGCCAAGATCCCATCGGAGTCGTAAGCGTGAAGGGGAAGGAAGAAAAATGAGCGCCCGATATTGTTTGTCTTGTCTTCGGGAACTCAAGGAGAAAGGTCTCAATGGTTTTCGTGCTCATTGTCCGGTCCGTTTATTTTCTAAAAACGAAATACTGGTTTTCGATTTCACTGACAAATCCCTGACGGAAATGACTCTTCGGTCGGCGGGCGAAGGAAAGGCGGTTGCCGGGGTTCAGAAAAAACTTTCACTTCATCTTTTGAGTGGTTCGGGCAAGAAGGGTCTGCGTTTTGCCTTGGTGGGTTACCTCTTGGATATCATTTGAAACCTCCTTCGCCCGAATACCCCAATCTCGCCGAAAGTGAATGGAAAGAAAAAGAATCTGGCACGCAACGATTTTTTGGCCTTAGTGGATTCTTATGGCATTGGTCAAACGATGGTTGGCCAATGAATAGATCGGTTGCTTTCTTTTGAACCGTTGTTCAAAGAAAAAACCGCCCATTCTTTTATGGACGAAAAAGGAAAAAAGGATTTTGAAGCGCTTTTTAAGCCCGTTTCACCCGGCTCAAAAAACCTGATCATTTTGTCGTCGCTATTTTGATTCACAGGGGCTGTTTTGGGTTAAAGATGGCAAAAAGACGATTTTCTTAATTCATTAAGAAACGGGTTGGTTTATACTAACAAGGCATCTTAGAGGACCATTTATGCAAGACAAATCCATCTCCGTTCGCAAACTCTACGAAAAATTCGAAGCCAAAGAAGACTTGACCGCCTTGGGCGAGGTGACGGTCGAAGGCTGGGTTCGCACCAACCGCAATAACGGCAAAATCGGTTTCATTGCTCTCCACGATGGCACCTGCTTTAAAAATGTCCAGGTCGTCTATGAGAACGTCTCGGATTTCGATCAGATTTCCCACTATCCACTCAGTGCTGCGATCGAGGTGAAGGGCAAGATCGTCCTGACCCCGGGGATGCAGCAGCCCTTCGAGATTCACGAATCTTCCATCGTCCTTTTAGGCGATGTCGCCGAGGACTATCCGCTCCAGAAGAAGCGGGCCACTTTCGAATATCTCCGCGATGAGGCTTATCTCCGTCCGCGGACTAATACCTTCGATGCCCTTTATCGGGTTCGCTCAGTTTTGGCTATGGCGGTTCATACTTTCTTCCAAGACAATGGTTTCGTCTATGTCCACACTCCCGAAATTACCGCCAACGACGCTGAAGGCGCCGGTCAGGTTTTCACCGTGACGACCGATGCCAAAGACCCCGTCAATGATTTCTATGGCCGCCGCGCGTCGCTTACCGTTTCGGGCCAGCTTCACGTCGAAGCCTTCGCAATGGCTTTCAAGAACGTCTATACGTTCGGCCCGACTTTCCGCGCCGAGAAAAGCAACACACCGCGCCATGCGAGCGAGTTTTGGATGATTGAACCGGAAATTGCCTTCGCCGATTTGGACGATGACATGGATCTGATCGAGCGGAGCATCAAATTCTGCATCCAGTATGTTCTTGATCGTTGTTCCGATGAGATGGCCTTCTTCAATGCCTTCATCGATAAGACGGTTCTTGATAAGCTGCACAAAGTTTTGGCTGCTCCTTTCGCCAAAATGGAATACACGAAGGGCATCGCTCTTCTCCAAGAAGCGGTTAAAAATGGCCACAAGTTTGAGAATAACGACATTTATTGGGGAATGGATCTTCAAAGCGAGCACGAACGTTACTTGACCGAAGAGATCGTCAAAGGGCCGATGTTTCTTATCAACTATCCCAAAGAGATCAAAGCCTTCTATATGCGAGAGAACGAGGATGGCAAGACGGTTGCCGCCTGCGACTTGTTGGTTCCGGGCGAGGGCGAGATCGTCGGTGGTTCGCAGCGCGAGGAACGCTATGACGTCCTTAAAGCGAAAATGGATAAGATCGGTAACGCCAAAGGTCTTGAGTGGTATCTGAACCTTCGGAAGTATGGCGGCTGCAAGCACGCTGGCTTTGGCATTGGTTTCGATCGTCTTCTCATGTACATCACTGGCGTTGCCAACATTCGGGATACGGAGCCCTATCCGCGGACCTCAAGCGGATTGAAGTATTAAAACGATGGATCCCCAGCAACCGCTGCCCGTTCAGCCGAATCCTTCGACAAAGAAGCCACTCACGGAAGAAGAGAGAAAGGCCCTATCCCACAAACGGATTTATTGGGCCATCGTGATTGTCGACGTCGTTTTGGCTGGCCTCTTCCTCTACGAAGTTATTGCGCTCTTCATTAAGTAGTTGTCGTCTGGGGCTTCGTTGCCCCTTTCTTTTTATGGAAAAACTCAGCGATCACATTTTTGTTCTTCCTGGCCACGACAGCCAAGGACCTAACCTCAAGATTGTTTTGCTCACCGGCAAAGAAAGCTCGCTTTTGATCGATGTCTCCAACGATCCGAAGCAACTTGACGAAATGTTGGCTTTTTGCAAAAACGAAGGACTTTCTGCGGTGAAATTCGTTGTCCTGACTCATTTTCATGACGACCACATCGGCAATCTGATTTACCTCCCGAGCGGGATCGAGATTCTCGCGAGCAAGAATACGGCCCGTTACATCAATCGGCCGGTGACGATCTTGGAGAAAGACACCATCTTGGATTTAGGCGGTTACGCCATTTCTCTCATCTTGGTTCCTTCCCTTCACGCTAAGGGTTGCCTTGATGTCCTCGCCGAAAATTATCTCTTTGTCGGCGATTCGCTTTATTACCGTCAAAGCGGTTCTTCCTATTACTACAATCCCCAGATTGCTTACGAGATGGAAAAGAAAGTGGAAAGTATCCCTTTTGGCATTGCTGTGTCGGCCCATGATTCGCCAAACCACACCAAAGCCGAAGTGATGGACTATCTGACGCGTCTGGCCCATAACGGCATTCAAAACGATTGGGAATAATCCCTTTGATGATTTAAGGATTTCTTTGGAACTGTTTTTAACGGGGCGGAATGTTCGAAGGCGGAACTTGCGGATTGATGGGGTTATTCACGGGCTGAGTTGGAACGCCATACCCGCCCATCGTGCTGTAGAAGTTGTAACCTTCGAGGCTCTTTTCATAGATGGTACGACTGCGGCGGTTAATCAACAGGAACCGGGCAAAGTAGGCTTGAATAACCACAAGGAAATAGACAATGGTAATTAGCCAAAGCGGCACCAAGACATAGGAGGCCCAATAAGCAACATTCGGTGCGGGGGAGGTTTGAAGATCAGGCCAACGGGTTAATAAGGTCACGCCCCAAAATTTCGCGTAGATACTAGGATCATTCCATTTCCAAGTGAAAAAAAGGGTTGAGCAATGACCAAAATAATCTTCGGCCCATGTGCCTGTCGCGCCAGCGTAAATGAGATAGAAAAGCAAAGAAGCGAAGCCTAGGATAAATGGCACGAGGGCTTGACGGTAGAGGAGCCGGTGATTGACTTGATGGCCGAATTTGCGGAAATGCTGCGGATCGGCAACCACCCGGTAGACGACGGGATCGTGCATGTAGGTGTCGATGTGTTTGGCTTGCTGTTGCATCGTGAAACGGATCAGCATGCCGATGAGACCCAAGAGAATGAAGAATAAAACCAAGAT
>JBAYEZ010000104.1:0-4385 GCA_041667485.1 Bacilli bacterium | reverse complement strand
TACGCCAACACTCAGCGGAACTTCTCTTCGGAAGTCGCCTTTGAAATCGATAAGGCGGTTCGGGAGATTATCGACACCGCTCACAAGCAGGCGATCGACGTTTTGACGGAACATAAGGAAGAGGTGACTTTGATCGCCGAGACCTTGCTTCAGAAAGAGACCATCACCGCCGAAGAGATTGATTCTTTGATCAAGACGGGCAAGCTTCCTGAGAAGCAAATCGCGATCGTCAACGAAAAGTTATCTCCAGAAGAAAAGGCCGTCATCGATGGCAAAATCTCCGCTGAAAACCAATTAAAGACGGAAGAGAAGCCCATTACACCAGCTTCGGAGGCCGGGCCCGCCGAAGCTCCGAAAGCGGAAGCGACGAAATCAACGGAGGAGAACCCCGCTGAAACGCCAGTTGCTCCGAAGAAAGCGGCGTCGAAGAAACCTTCGGACGATGATAAAAAATAAGAAAGGAAGGCCGTGAGGCCTTCTTTCTTTGCTCTTATGAAAATAGAATCAATAGAAACATCGAGCCCGGTTGTCTTGGGCCCGATGGCGGGCGTCACCACCTTAGCCTATCGTGACTTCATGAAACCTTTTGGCGTTGGCCTCTCCTTTAGCGAGATGATTTCTGACTGCGGAATCTTTTATGGCAATGCCGAAACCTACAGTTATTTAGCCACTTCAAGAATAGACCGCCCTGTCGGTTTGCAGCTTTTTGGTTCAAATCCCGATATCTCGGCAAAAGCGATATCGATATTAGAAAACAAAGCGGATTACGATCTCTTGGACATCAATTTAGGCTGTCCGGTTTATAAGGTGACCAAGACTGGGGCGGGCTCTGCTTGGCTTAAGCACCCCCAAGAGCTCTACTCCTATATGCGAACGATTGTTTCCGCCTCTCATAAACCCGTCAGCGCCAAGATTCGCTTGGGTTGGGATGAGAAGAGCGTCAATTTTGTAGAGGTCAGCGATCTCCTCGTCAAAGCGGGCATCTCCTTTTTGACGATTCACGCGCGCACGAGCAAACAAATGTACATGGGCGAAGCCAACTACGAGCCTTTGAAGGACTTTGGCAAAAAGCTTCCGATCCCCCTTTGCGTTTCAGGTGATATCTTCACTCCCGAAAAAGCAATTGAAACGATGAAACTCACTGGTGCCTCTTACGTGATGGTGGCGCGTGGAGGCCTTGGCAATCCGCGCCTCATCAGCAACATCAACCATCTTTGCTTAGGCGAAGAAAAAGAAGCCGATCCCACCGTTAATGAAGAAGCGGAGTGGGCGCGGGATTTCGCCGCCCGTCTCATCGCACAAAAAGGTGAGAAAGTGGCCTTGATGCAACTCCGCGGCCTGATCCCCCATTTCTTCTCGGGTTTTCCAGGTTACAAGAAAATCCGAGCTGAGATCGCCATTAATATTAAAACTTTTGATGATTTGGTCAAGATTCTTGATGGCATCGAAAAGCGCGAGCACCTTTGAGAACGCTTTCACGCTTTAACCCCTTGCCATTGTTATTTTAACGACTAGAATGTTCGCACACGAACTAATTGAGTTCGCGCCCTTTATGAACGAAGAAAAACCTTTAGGGGTGGATATCCGCCACACCGGCAACTTAATCAAGGCTTATATTGATCAAACACTCGAGAGCCGCCTCAAGGAAAACCTGACGGGCATCGAGGGGATGACGATGGGCTATTTTTTTCGCCATCAAGGGCAAGAAATAACGGCGAAAGATGTGATGGAGCGCTCGAGAGTCTCGAAAGCGACAACTTCGCAAACCCTGAACGGCCTCGTTAAAAAAGGTTTCATTCGAATGAAACCGCCGAAAGAAGATAAACGAAAGAAAGTGATTACCTTGACGGAAAAAGGGGAGCAGGTCGAGTTGGAGTTCAAAGAGATTTTTAAAGAGATTACCGCTCAGGTGAAAAAAGGGATTACGCCCGAAGAAGAAGCAACGATTCGCGCAGTGCTTGCTAAAATACGGGCTAACGTAGGAGAGGAGTAATAATTGTTATGCTTAAGACCTTTCGTGATTTGATGCATAGTTTGCGAAATTATAAAAAGGACGTTGTTTTGACATGGATTTTCGTGGCGATAGAGACATTTTGCGAGATTTTGGTGCCATTTTTCATGCAGTTCTTGATTGATGCGATGAAACTCAATTCCGATTCCTCGACCACCTGGGATGAATATTTCGCTGCCTTCCAGAGCAAATATGGCCCGATGATGCAAGGCGTCGTCAAAGGCATTCACGTTTCGGCCGGGAACAATGAGGTGTACGTGTATGGCGCGATCATGGCGGGTATCGCTATCATCGCGGCGGCGGCCGGTGTCGGCGCCGGTTATTGGGCTGCCAGTGCGGCTTCGGGCTTTGGCCATAACCTTCGGAAGGACATGTACTACCACCTCCAGGATTTTTCCTTTAATAACGTTGATAAATTCTCGACCTCGTCGATCGTCACGCGTCTCACGACCGACGTGAGCAACGTCCAATTCGCTTTCCAAATGGCGATTCGCGCTGTTCTGCGGGCTCCGCTCATCATGGTTTTTGCAATTATCATGAGTTTCTTAACATCCTGGAAACTTGCCTTAATCTTCGTTGTGCTTGTTCCGCTTGTTCTCGTGGTGCTTCTCGTTCTCGCGACAATCGTTCACCCTTTATTCGTTTCCGTTTTCAACAAATACGACGAGTTGAACCAAGAGGTCCAAGAAGACCTCTCCGGCGTTCGCGTCGTCAAGGCCTATGGCCGGCAAGCGGAAGAAAAAAAGAAATTTGGCGTCATTTCATCCTTCATCTACAAGAACTTCACCAAAGCCGAGCAGATCATGGCCTTCAACTCGCCGCTTATGGTGCTCTTGCTCGATGCGGCCATCATGCTGATCGCTTACTTTGGCGCCACCATCATCATCGGAAGCGGCAGCACGGAATTGACCACAGGCGGATTAACCACCTTGGTCTCTTATGTCATGCAAATCATGCTGGCGGTTATGTTGGCTTCGATGGTCTATGTCATGATTATCATCTCGCGGAACTCCGCTGAACGAATCAACGAGGTTCTCCATGAGAAACCCGACCTTTCGAGCAAAGAAAACGCCCGCAAAGACATCAATGATTCCTCGGTAGATTTCGTGGATGTTTCCTTCCATTATGGAGCGGGACGCGATATTCTCAAAGACATCAATCTTCATGTCAAACCGGGCGAAAGCGTCGGCATCGTTGGCTCAACCGGTTCGAGCAAGACCACGTTGATGAGTTTGATTGCCCGACTCTACGATGTGAGTTCTGGCTCCGTTAAAGTCGGCGGCGTCGATGTCCGCGACTATGATCTTGCGAGCCTCCGCGAAAGCGTCGCGGTTGTACTTCAGAAGAACACCTTGTTCTCGGGTACGATTGCTTCGAATCTGCGCTGGGGCAATGAAGGGGCGAGCGACGATGAACTTCGCAAGGCTTGCCAAATTGCTCAGGCCGATGAGTTTATCGAGTCGTTCCCTGATCAATATAATACCAAGCTCGATGAAGGAGGCACCAACGTCTCCGGTGGGCAGAAGCAACGCATCTGCATTGCCAGGGCCTTACTCAAGAATCCGAAGATTCTGATTCTCGATGACTCGACTTCCGCGGTCGACACCCACACGGATTCTTTAATCCGGCAGGGTTTAAAAGAGAGGCTGCCCGGTACCACGGCATTCATCGTGGCCGAGCGAATTCTCTCCGTCAAAGATTGTGACACCATCCTCGTGATGGATAACGGTCGCATCGTTGCCCAAGGGACGAACGACGAGTTGATGAAGAACTCGCCCATCTATAAAGAACTCTATCAGTCGCAACTCGGAGGAGGTGATTTCGATGCCAGCCGTTAGAATGGGAAAGTCGAACGGAAGAAAAGCTACGTCCGCTGAGGCGAAGCGTTCCGTCAGCCGTCTCTTACATTATTCGTTAACCTATTATCCATTTGAGTTTTGGATGTCGATCGTCTGCATCATCGTTTCTGGATTGACTGGGGTTTTGCCGATGATTTTCATCGGTTTGGCCGTTGATGAGATCAGCGCTATTTTGGATGTTAACGTCGGCAAAAGCGTCGAAGCCAGCGTGACCTTCTTGGGGAATACCCTCCACAACATTACCTTGAGTACGATCGGCCAACAGATCGTGGTGATTTCGATCATTCTCATGGTCGGGCTCATCGCGAACTATTTCTACAACTTTATGATGTCTCGCTTGGCTCAGGGTGTCCAGAAACAGATTCGCGACGATCTCTTTAATCATATGCAGGATTTGCCGTTAAGCTACTTTGATACTCGCACCCACGGCGACATCATGTCAGTCTATACCAATGATGTTGACACCCTTCGCGAGGCGATGAGTCGTAGTTGGCCGATGATTGTCTCGGGTGGAG
>JBAYEZ010000103.1:0-4387 GCA_041667485.1 Bacilli bacterium | reverse complement strand
TGGGCGATGTGAGCAATAATCTTTTTCTTTTCATCCGCGACGCCGTCGCTTATTCCCTGCTTTTGCCCCAAGTCCTAAGCGGATCGATTTCCCTAGCGGTTTTTACCTTCCTCCTCGGTATCATCGCTGGCTTCTCCACTTGGGTTAACGATGCGGTCGGTGCCTGGAATAAAGCTCGCTATGAGTCGGTTCTCATCGATGATTATCGCAATGCCTTAGCGATGCCCGATCATTTCAACCATGGCAAGGGGGTCGATATAAAATCCCTGCAAAAGCCCTTCGAAATCACTTTTGAGCACGTATCATTCCATTACCCAGGAAATACGAAGGAAATCCTCCATGATATCAACCTCGTCATCCATCCTGGTGAGAAAATTGCCTTGGTCGGCAATAATGGCGCTGGCAAAACAACGCTGATCAAACTCTTGTGCGGGCTCTATAAACCGACAAGCGGAAAAATCTTGCTCAATGGCATCGACGTCCAACAATTCAATATCGATGATTACATGTCGCTCATCGGCGCCCTCTTCCAAGATGTTCGCCCTCTGGCTTTCACGCTGAAAGTCAATGTCGCTTGCTGCCCCAATGACGAAATCGATCAAAAACGGCTTGAGATGGCCTTAGAAAAAGCTGACTTGAGCGAAAAAGTTGCTGCGCTCCCCGAAAAAGAAAACACTTACCTCACCCAGACTTTCGATCTTTCAGGTGTCCAACTCTCAGGCGGGGAAACCCAAAAACTTCTCCTGGCCCGCGCTTTATATAAAGATGCGCCGCTTTTGGTTCTCGATGAACCGACTGCCGCCCTCGATCCTTTAAGCGAAGAAAAAATGTATAAGCGTTATCTTGATTATTCAAAGGGCAACACCTCAATCTTCATCTCCCACCGGCTTGCTTCAACGCGCTTCTGCGATCGAATTGTTTATCTCGATAACGGTAGCATTGAAGAGATTGGCACCCACGAAGAACTTCTCAAACAGAGCAAGAAATACAAAGAGATGTTCCAGATTCAGGCGAAGTATTACCAAGAAGGAGAACCCAATGGAACCAACTAAATCCTTTGCGAAAAAGAATGCCCGGGTTCTTCGTTTCCTTTTCAGCCTCTCGCCCGCTTATGTCCTTGCTTACATCTTTTATTACCTCTTAAAAGCCTTCTTGCCTTATATCCCAATTTATGGCGGGGCGCTCATCATCGACGCGGTGATCACCGGGAAAAATTATGACGAGACGATGGTCATCGTCTACACGATGATCGGCACCTTCCTTGGCGTGGCGCTTCTAACTTCTTTCCTGACTTATTTTCTGCAGGCTTTTGACAACAAAATCCTTGCAGAAATCAATCGGATGACCAGCAAGAAGACCCACGAGATTAGCTACGCTCAACTCGAAGACATCAAAACCCTTCGCCTCATCAAGGCGGCCGACGAAGCCACCAACGGCAGCGGAGGCGTGCCCGCTTACATGCAATCGATTGGCTCGTTGGTCCAAGGGATTTCCAGCCTTGTCTATTCTTGTCTTCTTTTGCAAGGGATTTTCCAAAGTGGGGTCCCCAATCAAACCGATGGTTGGTCCGTCTTTCTCAATAACCCATGGAGTTCGCTAGTCTTGTTTGGAGCCGTTGTCCTGACTCTGCTCGCCTCGCTGCCTCTTGCTGGCTTATCGAATAAACTCGCCTACAAAGCAATGATGGACAACGTCGAAGGCAACCGCCGCTTTGGCTATTACCATGACATCTGCAATGACTATGAAGTGGGCAAAGATATCCGCCTGTTCCACATGCAAAAGATGATTATGTCGCTTCAAGAAAACGACAAATATGGCGTCAACTGTACCTGGGAGAAATATTGCCATTCCGATATCCTCATTCAAATCGCCACCGCCTTCTTCTTCGCGGTTCTTTCTTTCGCTGCCTATGGCTATCTCGGCCTTAAAGCTCTTTATGGCCTCATTAGCGTTGGTTCAGCCGTCGCTTACGCGGGGGCGGTCACCCTGCTTGCGACCGGAGCCGGGGAAATCATCCGCGGCTTCGTTGGTCTTTCGCTCAACGCCAACTATCTTCAAAACTATTTCCTCTATCTCGCCCTTCCTAACAGCATGACGTTCGGCAAAGAAAAGCTTGATGAGAACGTTCCGCTTTCTGTGGAGTTTTGCCACGTCAACTTCACTTATCCAAACCAAAAAGAGAAGGCGCTTGATGACGTTTCTTTATCGATAAAACCCGGCGAAAAATTGGCCATCGTCGGCGCCAACGGCGCTGGGAAAACAACCTTGATGAAACTTGTCTGTCGGCTCTATGAGCCAGACTCGGGCGAAATCTTGGTGAATGGCAACCCCCTCGCCTCCTACGATCAGCCTTCATTAGAGAGACTCTACGCCATCGTTTTCCAAGATTTCAAACTCTTCTCGTTCTCCATCAAAGACAACGTTTCTTCTAACGAGAACGGCGATGAAAAGAAAGTTATCAATTCGCTCAAGAAAGCCAGTATCTACGATCGAATCCTCGCCTTTCCGAAAGGCATCGAGACCATTCTTTATAATAAGAACGACGAAAATGGCGTTGAAATCTCGGGCGGTGAAGCCCAAAAAATTGCGATTGCCCGCGCCCTCTATAAAAATTCACCTCTCGTGATTCTCGATGAGCCCACATCCGCTCTCGATCCGAAGAGTGAGGCTGAAATCTACGAAAACTTCGCCACTCTTGTTGAAGGAAAAACCGCAGTCTTTATTTCCCACCGTATGAGTTCAACGAAGTTCTGCGACGAAATCGCCGTCGTCGATAGCGGCCATATTGTTGAAAAAGGCAGTCATGAAAGCTTACTTAAAATTAAAGATGGGCTCTACAAAAAGATGTGGGATGCCCAAGCGCAGTATTATCGTTAATCAGTCTTCGACGATTTCGATTTCCAAACGGAAACTCTTTGATTTTTCAATGACGTTTTCGTCTCGGCGTTCTTTCATTTCTTTCGGCATGCCTTGATAAGTCCCGATGCCCCACCACGGCTCGACGCAAAGAAAATCACCGCCACTGGTGTTGCGCCAAATAGCAATCTCCGGTGCGACGAAGCGATATTTGAATGTGTAACCCATTCCATTCTTCACATCGATTTGGTAGCCTTCCTCATCCGGCAAAACCCAAGTCTCATTCACCGCCCAAAGCTCGTCGCGGAGCACTTCGTCTTGCCGATAGATACTCGGGGCTTTATCAAGAAGAACGCCATCGCGTAACGGATAATAATGCTTTGGGGCTTTATCAAAATGAATTGAGCCTGTCCCATCATATTTCGCTTGGAATGCTTGGTGGAAGCCTAAGGAAAAGGGAAGTGGTTCTGCGGAGATATTGGTGACTTTGGCCTCTCGAATAAGCTTGTGCCCATGGAGCGATAACGTCACATCTAAAATAAAGGAGAAAGGATACGTTTTCCATGTTTCAGGGCTGTCGCGGAGCTCTAAGGTCAATGAATCAACCGTCTTCCGGATCACCACAAAACGCGAGACTCGGGCAAAACCATGACGCGTCGGGCAATCGTAATCGACTCCATTAATCGTATTGGACGCTTTCCCAATCTGCGGAAAGATAACGACGTCCTGATTCGGCCAAAAGCGAGTTTCCTTCTGCCACAAAAGCTCTTGGTTGCTCTTCTTGACGATAACCGAGCTCAATAAGGCACCGATTTCGTCAACTTCGGCTTTAAGATAGGAATTTTCAATGCTCTGCATACGCTAGCCCTATTTTTTCTCGGCTTTCGGCCCCTTACAAAGGGAAAACCGCTTGCCAGTTTTCACGCCATCGACTTTTTTAGCATTCGAATTCAGAGCGATTTCGGCATCCTTCGCTTCATTCCCCATGGCATCCTGCTTCGACACGACGTCTTCTTTAGCGCCTTCCATAAATCATTAATTCCTCGATCCGCCAAAGTATACCTTCAAATGCGCACTCTGACACATTTCATAGAGCAAATCGTCCAATCGAGAGGTTGAACTTGGATTTCAAGACCGCTAAATTTCTTCGACATCATCGAATAAGCCAGTTATTTTCATGGCGGTGTCATCCTCTTTTTCTTGATAAAGATTCTCGGGGCTTTAAAATCATTTCCTGTATGGAAAACTATAAACAACCCGGCTGGATTGAGGTCATTACGGGACCGATGTTTGCCGGCAAGAGCGAAGAGCTCATCCGCCGCCTTCATCGTTTGGATTATGCCCATCAGAAATATCTCGTTTTCAAGCCGGCGATCGACGATCGTTATTCGGTTGATAACGTCGAGAGTCATCTGCACAACAAAGCCAAATGCATTCCCGCCAAAGACACCGCGGAAATCCGCGCCCATCTTAATCAGCCGTTTGATGTCTTGGCCATCGACGAGGTCTCTTTCTTAGACTTCGACGTCGT
>JBAYEZ010000102.1:0-4407 GCA_041667485.1 Bacilli bacterium | reverse complement strand
CCGACGAGGGACACCGAGGAGCCGATCGCGTAGCCGCTCTTGGCAAGCGAGGAGTCGGCGACGGCGCCCCAAACGCCCAAAGAAGGGGCGCCAATCCCGTCCCAAAGAAAACTTCCCGCTTCCTGACCGAGCAGATAGACGTCGCTTTTGTTCGTTTCGCTTTGTTTGGCGACGGCCGGCAAAAGGCCGAAGCGGGCTTTCGCGCCGGCCTGGATCTCCTCAAAGGCGGAATCGGGGAGGATAGACATCATCGCGTTATCGTTGGAATCGTTCGTCAAAACGATGTCCTCAGCGCCCCACTTCGCGATGCCGTTGGTATAGCTCGAGGCCAAGCCATAGGCCAAACCCATAAGGAAATAGACAAGGTAGCTGACGAGGATCATGACGACGGCCACGAGAACGAAACGGCTTTTGTTCCGGATGATTTCCTTCCACGCCAAGAACATCAATGGGCCTCCTCAAGAAGTTTCGCGATGTCCCTTGCGATGCGCTCCGGTCTGACGGATGGCGAATAGCGTTTGCGAACCTTCCCGGCGCGATCGACGAGGAATTTCGTGAAATTCCACTTGATCTTGGAACCGAGAAACCCGGGTTTCGCTTTTTTAAGGTAGGCAAAAAGAAGCGATTCGTCGGGACCGTTGACGTCGATTTTTTCAAACCGCGAGAAAGTCGTCTCGTAATGCTCGGCGCAGAATTCGTTTATTTCCTCGATGCTCCCCGGAGCCTGATTGAGGAACTGAGAACAAGGAAAATCCAGCACCTCAAAACCCTTTTCCCGAAACTGATCGTATAAAGATTGCAACCCTTTGTATTGAGGGGTGAAAATGCAGTTGGTGGCTGAATTGACAATCAAAAGGACCTTCCCAGCATAAAGCGACAGCGAAACCCTTTCATCGTGATCGGTCTCAACCGAAAGATCATAAATCCCCATCGCTGGTGTTTCCTGACTTTGTCTCTATTATACCAAAATCGAGAAGATAATCCATTTCGGTTTCGTTCCCTCTCGAGGAAAGAGCGCACTTTGAAAGCGCTTAGCTCCCTGCTTTTCGCGAAAAGGCGTATCGTTAGTTCATGAACTTTTTCAAGAAAGCGTTCACCAAACCAACACCGTCGACGCCCTCTTTCTCCCGAAAGATGGCTTTTGCGCTTTGGCTTCTCATCGCCAGAAACATTCCTTCTGGCCATCCCGCTCCCTTGAAACGCATTTCGATCCCTTTTGCCGTACCTCCCGCCATCTGACCCTCTTTTCTGAACCAGAAAAGATCGTTTGAGGCGCACCATCCGCGCTTTGAAGGATGTTTCTTTAGGATGCGAAGCGAGGTTTTGTTTTATGATGCAGAATAAATTTACGGAAAAGCAGATATCCGCTCTTGACGCCGAAAAGGTTTTCGCCCTGCTTGAAAGCGGTGAAAAAGGGCTGAGCGAAGACGAAGCCAGAAGACGAAGCGCCATTTATGGAGCGAACAAACTGCCGGAAAAGAAGACTTTTCATCCGGCGCTCGTTCTCGGGAAGCAATTTGTCTCCCCGATGGCTCTCTTGCTTTTAACCGCCGGCATTCTTGCCCTCATCGCCAAAATGCCAGAGCTCGCAATCGCAGTATGGGCGGTTGTCTTCATCAACGGGTTTTTCTCATTCCTTCAGGAATGGCGAACCGACCGGGCCCTCACGCTTTTGGGAAAGATGATCCCTCGGAACGTCCGGGTCATCCGCGCTGGGAAAGAAGAAACGATTCCGGCCTTTGAGCTGACGATTGGGGATCTTCTCATCGTGGCGCAAGGCGAGGTGATCAGCGCCGATGCCCGCCTCGTGGAAACCAACGAGCTTTTCGTCGACAATTCGGTGATCTCGGGGGAGGCGGTCCCGCTTAGCCGCCTTGCGGGGCCTTTCGTTGAGCACGAACAGTCACTGAGCGAGATCACCAATCTCCTCTTTGCCGGATCGACCGTCGTCGCCGGCAGCGGAAAAGCCCTTGTCTATGCCATCGGAGCAGATACCGAAGTCGGCCAAGTCAGCACTTTGGCCACCAAGATCGACGTGGGCCGCGGCACGCTCGGGATTCAAATCAACAAAGTTGTGAAAGCCATAACGTTCTTGGCTTTCGCGATGGGGGTCCTCGTTTTTGCTCTCTTCCTATTCTGGATTCATCTCGACTGGATCGCCGCATTTCTCTACGCTCTCGCGATCGTGACCGCCAATATCCCAGAAGGGCTTTTGCCGACCGTCAATCTTTGCTTGGCCATGGGCGCGCAGAGAATGGCCAAACACAACGCCTTGATCCGCGGGCTTTCCTCGGTGGAGACCCTCTCTTCATCCAGCAAAAAGGCGGGGTGGCTCGAAAATCACCAACGCTATACGTGAGGATCTTTTTAAATGTGTGTATTTTCCCATCGAAAAAAGGAAACGCTTTCAAATGCCTAATTTTCATAGGCCATTGAGCCTCGTTTGGATTTTCCGATAGAAAAGCCTTATGGAAACCTTTTTCTCAAAGAAAGCGTCTCGGCGTTGCCCAACACGTTTATTGAAGAAAGGCCAAAGGACTGAGAAAGGGAAAAACAAGGTTCATCCCATCTTATCAAAGTCAAAGAAACGCTCGATACCGCCGAAGCAACCTAAAGCGATTGCCATCCTCTTTATCGGCAAAAGGAAAACGAACCTATTTCAAAGGGTCCCCCTTTGGGAAGCAGCGCGGCTCGTAATGATAATGATCCCAAAGGAAGCAGGTGAAGATCTGAGCCAAAAGATCGTGACCCCGGTCGTTCGGATGAAGTCCATCGGCGGTATATTCATCGCCTTCGTTGCTTTCAGGAAGCGGGAAAATCCCCGTCAAATCCAAAACGAAAATAGGGTAGGATCCCACCACTTCGAGGATGGCGGCGCGATAAGCGCTCAAGGGCGGGCAAGTCGTCTTTTTGCTGCCGTCCCCGTGGGGATTCTCTTCGTCATAGCGCGGCAAGGGAAGAACAAAAGCCAACCGCTCGCGCGGATAGCGTTTTAAGAGACTCTCGCACAATAAGGCGAGCGCTCCATAAAACGTGTATGGGTCTTGATCCCCCATCTTCCCGAGCGCTGCGTCGCCGTGCCCAAAATCGTTGGTGCCTCCGAAAACAAAGACGACATCGGCCTTGGGGTCGAGAGCCATCGAGCGTTTTAAGAAATCTTGGTCGAACTCCGGAAAGCCCGAAGTCGCGATTTTCTGCCGGGCGATCCGCGTGCCGCCAATGCCGTAATTTTCAATCGTGAAGCCCGTCATCTCCTCGAGCCGGGCGCAAAAGCCGTGTTTCTCGTCACTCGCGCCGCAACCGGCGGTGATGCTATCGCCCAAAAAGGCGATGATCGGCTTGCTGATTTGTTCCATGGATGAACCTCCCTCATACTATAGGCGGTTCTCGCTCCAGCGTGAAGCGTTCGCGCAGAAAGACCTCGTTTCTGAAAAAGAAAAAAGGTGGCCAAAGACTCCCGCCCTTACGAATGAATCCCTTGTCAAAGGGGGTGGCTTGTCAGAAGTTTCTTTCTTCCCCCTCACCAGCAATTCGATCGGGGCTATCAGGGTCATGGCGCTTGTTAAAAAAGCGCGGAAAAGATCCTTGGCGCGGCCGATGTAGATTACATGCGGACCAATTGGCCTTTTTGAGTTCCAAATCTTTTGCCCCGATGCTCTCCCATAGCCGGTCCGACTGCTTTCGCCGAAATAGAAAAACATTTTGAAATTCCTGCATTTCATAGGGATAACGAATCCGCCTTGAGCAACTCTGGCTATCGCGAAAAAGTGGACCTTCCTTAAGCATTGCGCCTTGCGCATCGGTCTACAAAGCGCCGCCAAAAGCAACTCCTCCTCCACAAAAAGGATAAAACGTGCGTTTTGCCTCTCTTTTGTTATAATGCGACTAGGAAAGCCAAGGCTATGGAAGAGAGCATCGAGGAAGTGAAACGCCACTACGACGAAAATCCGAAAAAAGAATGGGATCGGCTCAAAAAGAATCCCTTCGAGTTTTGGATTACGACAGCTTGGATGGACCGCTACCTTAGGGAAGGGGACTCAATCCTCGATGTCGGAGGCGGGCCCGGCCGCTACAGCATCCACTACGCCTTAAAAAATCATCCACTCACGCTGGTCGATCTTTCTTCGGCGAACATCGCTTTCGCCAAAAAGAAAGCGCGCCAATACGGCACCCACATCAACGCATACGAGGGGAACGCCCTCGATTTATCACGCTTTGACGACGCTTCTTTCGATGTTCTTTTCTTAATGGGGCCTCTTTATCACCTCCTCGAAGAAAAGGAGCGGCTATTGGCCCTCAAAGAAGCGGTCAGGGTCTTGAGAAAAGGCGGCTATCTCTTCGCCTCCTATATTGGAATCGCGAGCGGAATGATCTACGTGATGCGCGAGGATCCTTCCCAAGTTCTTT
>JBAYEZ010000101.1:0-4464 GCA_041667485.1 Bacilli bacterium | reverse complement strand
TCTCTTCAAAGCCGAAATGATGGAACTCAAGGCCAACCCGAATCGTTATGCGATCGGCACCGTCCTTGAGAGTAACCTTGATAAAGGCGAGGGCCCGAAAGCGACTCTCCTTGTCCAAAATGGCACTCTCAACGCCAGCGACTATGTCGTTGTCGGCTCCATCTATGGCAAAATCCGAAGAATGACGAACGAATATGGCCAAATCGTCCACGCCGCTGGCCCGAGTGCCCCGGTCGCCGTCACGGGCTTGGCCTCCGTTCCATCCGCTGGCGATCGTTTCATGGCTTTCCCGAGCGAAAAAGAAGCGAAGGACATCGCCGAAAAGCGCGCCTTAACCGAGAAGCAGAAAGAGCTTTCGGGCAGCGCGGCCATGACGATGGAAGACCTACAGAATCTTGTCACGGCGGGCAAAATCAAGCAGCTCAACGTGATCGTCAAAGCCGATACCGATGGTTCGGCCCAGGCCCTCAAGGCCTCGCTCGAGAAACTCTCGAACGATCAGATCAAAGTCAAAATTCTCGAAGCGGCTGCTGGCGCCATCAACGACAACGATGTTAACCTCGCCAGCGCTTCTAACGCGATCATCTATGGCTTCAACATCCGTCCGGATGCGCGGGTCAAAGCAATCGCCGATGAAAAGAAAGTCCAGATCCGGCCGCACCGAATCATCTACGAGTTGATCGACGAGATGGCGGCGATGATCAAAGGCCAGTACAAGGCCGAGATGGTCGAAAACGTCACTGGTCAAGCCGAAGTTCGCCATCTTTATAAGGTTTCTCACGTTGGCACCATCGCTGGCTGTTACGTCACCTCCGGTTTATTGAAGTCGGGCGAAAAAGTCCGCTTGCTCCGCGATAGCGTCGTCACCTACGAAGGCGAGCTTTCGAGTTTGAAGCGTTTCAAAGATGATGTCAAAGAAGTGAAACAAGACTATGAATGCGGCTTAGGCATCAAGAACTTCAACGACCTCAAAGAAGGCGACATCGTTGAAGGCTATGAGATGGTGGAGAAGAAATAATGGCGAATCGGCAGGGCCGGGTCAAAGCGCTGATTGGGAAAGATATCTCTGATATTTTGACCTTTGAGCTCAAAAACCCGCATATCGGCATGGTTTCGGTGAACGAGGTAGCTGTCAATAGCGACAATTCGCTTGCCAAAGTCTACGTCTCTTTCATCGGGACGAAACACCCAAAGCAAAACCTCGAGGAACTCACGCGCTGCAAAGGCGTTGTCCGTTCCCTCCTCGCGAAGAAACTCGACATCTTCAAGGTGCCGGATATTCTTTTCTTGCTCGATGAATCTTTTGATAAATCTGCTTCGCTCGACAAAGCGCTTGCCAAAGAGGCCGGCGATCTTGCCTCGCTTAAAAAAGGCAAGTAAGCCAAAATGGCGACAGCAATCAGGGTGGCGCATGCCACCCTTTTTTGTTTTAAAGGAGACGCTTGTCTAGAATGGCGTGGGGCTGAAGGGGGCATATTCAACTGGCCAAATCCTTTTCGGAAACGGAGGGGGATACCCCTTTTTCGGCTTCGTTTGATTCCCGTCGACGAAACGAAGATTCTTTTCGCGTTGATTCGAGAACATTCTGAGGTCCATCTTTTTGATGGAGAGGCGCTCAGCCGCTTTTACATGGGCAAAGTTTTTTTCCACTTTGGCGAACTCTGCCCCAAAAGAATATAAAAGAACGTTTCGCCAAGGGCCGCCTTAGCTGATGAAAGCGCGGCGTTAAGCGTGGAGAAAAACAGGCCGAACCCCTTAAAAAAAGAACAGTCCTTTCGACTGAGGATGATCTGATCAACGCCGAAATCGCCAAACGGGCACCATCCTCCTTTGGCCTCGGAATGTTCTGGGCCAAAAGCCATCGACCAGAATCTATTCCGCGGTAATGGCGGATAGCCAAGCGCCGTGAAAAATGGCGATAAGGCGGCTGAAGGCATCCGATTGCGCCATTTGAACGATGCATCACCAAAACCGCTCGATTTGGAAGCGCTCCGCTCGACTCTGGAAAAGTATCCGAAGACAGAGGCTTAAGCTATTGGCTAATTTTGCGGATATAGTGTTCGCCAACGCTGCCGGGTTCCGCTTTCTTTGCGAATCCAGCCTCGATTTTTATTTTGGCGTTCCCGCCGACTAAAACGAAGGTGGCAGGATTGATTTCGCGGCTGATTCGCTGAACGATTTCTTTGATGGCGATCACCAAAGCCCGTTGCTCGCCGAGCGGGTGAAAAATCTCGATTCGGTGGTTGCTAAGATGACGAAAAGCGATCTCACCGACTTTCTGATGATGGTGGAGGATGAGAAAATCCTCTTCGCCCGCTCTTTTTTTGACGTGGGCAAACGAAGAATCGCGCATTTGATCGGGTGAAAGAAGCGGTTTGAGGGCATAAGAATGATCGTCTTCGCTTTCGAGTTCAAGATCGTTGAAATAGAGTTGGAAAGAGCGATAGTTAAAGAGCATGCTCCGGAAATTATCGCGGGCTTCGGGATGGGAGGAGTAAATCTGGGCCAAGAATTCTTTGGTCCATTCGCGTTCGGTGTTGCCGTTGGCCGGGCATTTGCTCGCCAAGACGGGAAGCTGCTCCTCGATGGCGAGTCCGCGAAGATCGCTCTCGCGGCAATAGATAAGAGGCCGAATGAAGGTGATGCCCGCTTTTTCGAGATACATTTTCGGCTCGAAAGTCGCTACTCTCGCACCGTGAATCATGTTCATGAAGAGCGTTTCAACCGCATCGTCGTTATGGTGAGCGAACGCGACTTTGTTGTAGCCAATATCCCTAGCGATCCGATTCATCGCCGCTTTTTTCATCCTTGAGCAAATGGAGCAGGGGATGTGACTTTTCTTGCCTTGATGGGCTTTAAGGACATCGTAGACGAAACGTGAATCGGAAACGTAAAGCTCATAGCCGAGCGAAGCGCAGTAACGTTTTAATCCTTCGATATCGGCGTTGCCGAAGCCAAGATCGAGGAAGACCGGTTTCACCATGAAAGTTTTGTTCGCGAATTTCCCATAGACCGAGAGGGCGCGGAGGAGCGAGAGCGAATCTTTCCCGCCCGAAAGGCCAACGAGGATTTTGTCGCCAGAGTCGATCAGGGAGTAATCGCGGTCCGCTTTCCGAAGCGCCGCCAGAATGTTCCGAATGTATTTCATAATGATTTTTGAAGCTTAGACATTATAATGTCTTAGCCATGGAAAACGGAATAATCTTGCTCGACAAAGACGCGGGGCTCACCTCGCGCGACGTCGATGACGCGCTTGAAAAGAAGTTTGGGACCAAAAAGGTCGGTCATCTCGGTACCCTTGATCCTTTTGCGACCGGTCTTTTGGTAATCGGCCTCAATCGAGGCACCAAATTCTTGCCTTATCTTGACGATGCGAAGAAAAGTTACATCGCCACGCTGAAACTCGGCTTCGCCTCATCGACGGGGGATCCGGAGGGAGAGCTCGTCCAAGCGGCTTCGCTTCCAGAACTCGATAAAACGAAAATCTCCGCAAAACTTTTTTCCTTTGTCGGCAAAAGCGAGCAACTCCCTCCGATGACGAGCGCAATCAAGGTCCATGGCGAAGCCCTATATAAGGCCGCTCATCGCGGCGAAGAAATCGAACGGAAAAAGCGCGCGATAGAAATTTTCTCCTTGAATCTGATCTCTTACCAAGAAGGCTTTCTCGTTTTTACCTGCACCGTCTCGCGAGGAACCTACATCCGGGTCTTGGGTGAAGACATCGCCAAAGCGCTCGGCACTTCGGGCTATCTCACTTCGCTGCGCCGCCTTTCGATTGGCTGCTTCGCTCTTGAACAAGCCAAGCCGCTTTCCGCTATTGCGGAAGCCGATGTGATCGACCCGACGATTTTCGTTCGGAGCATGAAGCACGTGGAGATTGACTCGGGCGATTTGGGGAAAGTGAAGAATGGCGCCCCGATGACTTTGGAGCAAGATTATGGCGCAAAGGTCCTTTTGTGCTTGCACGGCGAGGCGATTGCGGTTTACGCAAGAACCAGAGAAGTCTATTATCACGCGGAACGAGGGCTCTTTTGAATGAAACGTTTCGATTTTTCATTTGGTGAAGTCCCCCCTTTAAGCCACAAACTTACCCTGTGCCTCGGCAATTTCGATGGGGTTCATCGCGGCCATCAGTCGCTGATTCTCGAAGCGCGAAAACGGAGTGAGGGCGAAGTCGGCGTTTTGCTTTTTGACCAAAACCCCAGCGTTTTCTTTCCCTCGAAAAAGAGCGGGGCGGTTTTGACCTCGCTTGACGACAAGTGCATTCATTTCGCCTCCCTCGGCGTCGATGTGATTTACGTCGTTCGCGTCTCCCGGGAATTCTTCGCTCTCAGCCCCAAGGAATTTGTCGAAAGAGTTTTGCGTCCCCTTCAACCTTCTTCCTTGGTGGTTGGGATGGACTATTCCTATGGGCTAGATGCGAAGGGCGACCTTGCTTCATTAAAAAAGACGTTTGCGGTTTAT
>JBAYEZ010000100.1:0-4519 GCA_041667485.1 Bacilli bacterium | reverse complement strand
TTTTTTTCTCCTACGTCCTTGTCATCACTTACATTATTCTCGGCCTTTTCTTTGTGATGTCAGAATTTCTTTATACCGTTTTGACGATTCTCCGGAAGGGGAAGAATTCCTTCCTTTATTTCTTTGCGGCCATTACCTTCCTCACTAGTGCGTTCTCCTATTGCTATTTTGCCTATAAGTACCCGGTTTGGTGTTCGATGAACTCTCGTTATTCCCTTTATCTTTTCCTGCCATTCTCGATCGGAATTGCCTCCTTTATCGGCGATGGTGCCCAGTTCATCAAGAAGCATTGGCCTCATCGCGGTGCCTCTGTTCCCACAACCGCTTGAAGGCTTTCGGCTCTCTTTTTCTAGAAATCTCATTTTTTATGCTTCAAATTTTTGGAAAAGAATCCTCGCTTTCGGGCGGAAGGAATCCCAACGGCAAAAGCAAAGAAAAGCCGTGAAAAAATGACGAGTTAGCCGGCGAAAAACCGATGAAAAGGACGATGCTAGCAAGACTCATCATATCGCTAAGCGCGTTTTCGACGGCGAATGACGGGTGAAGTTTTCCGATGGCGAGGCCGCTATCAAGCTTTTTGATGCCTCAGCTGCGACGATCGATTATGCCTCAAAGACGGCCCGCACCAAAAGGGCGGCATCCGGGTCCGCTCGATGCAGGCCAAAATAGGGAAAGCCTAAGACGTACTAGACAAGAACGGGTGGCCTCGTATAATTAGAAAGCCGTCTTTTGACTGCATCTGTAGTTCAATGGTAGAACACCAGCTTCCCAAGCTGGTTACACGGGTTCGATTCCCGCCAGGTGCTCCAGCGAAACGCAAGGCCTTCGGAAACGAGGGCTTTCTTTTTGCTTAGCAGAATCCCACCGAAAAAATTATTTGCTTTTTTCGTTTCCTCAGCAATTTTCTTATTACAAAGGGGTTTTGCGGAGTTATTGAAAGCCTGAGGGGAAAAATTTGCCTGAGGGTCAAGAGAAAAACCTCGTGTGTTCTTTCAAAGAAAGAAGACCTTTGCTATGATTAATGAGCCCTTAAGGGAATCCATGTTTCTTTATTCTAAAATTCAAAACAACGTTCTGGTTTGTCCCCTTCGGAAATGCTCCAGCCGTTTTTGGATGGAAGAATCTTCTCGAAACCGTTAGAGCGCAGGAGGATTTTTATGAACACGATCTTTAACCAGCCCAATGCAAACATGATCAATGTCATTCTTGATTTTGTTCTCGCAATTGTCGTGACGGCGGGATTGGATTATCTCTTGTTCAAATTCGTTAAGCGCACCTTTGCAGTAATTTTTACTTTGGCCTCAGAAATTCTCTTCTTGGTTGGCTTCATTTTCGAGTTTCGTTTTCTTTGTTGTGTTGTCGGCATCGCTTTTGTTATCGCCGGAATTTCCTTTCTCTTCGCGAATCTCAGCGAATATCGCACCTTGGTTGCCAATGGATTTAAAGGCAAATCGGGCATCGATTTGTTCCCGAAGCGGTCACACTCGCCCGCCCCGGAAGCTTTGATTGACCGAGAAGCGGTCTACGAGAAGGTCTACACTGCGATCATCGATATGTCGCGGGTGAAGCGGGGTGCCCTTATCACTTTCGAGAAAAAAGATAATCTGCTCGATGAATCGAAGGTCGGTACCATCATCAAACAGCGCGGGGTCGATGTGAATGCTCCGGTCAGCGCCGAACTTCTCGAGACGATTTTCTATGAAGGCACTCGCCTCCATGATGGAGCCGTCATCATTAAAGATGACAAGATCGCTCGGGCGGCGGTTTTCTTTACTTCAACCGCGCGGCCTTTGACTGGAAAATACGGTTCACGCCATCAAGCCGCAATCGGCATCAGCGAGAATTCGGATTCCGTTACGGTCATCGTTTCGGAAGAAACTGGCCGGATCGCTATCGCTTTCCAAGGTGAGCTTACGCCGGTGACGCCCGATAATTTCCTCCGCATCTTCGAAGATGACATGGCTTATGACGTCGAAACCAACAAAGATGGCAATTCCGGGGTTAATTCCCCAGAAGGGAAATAATAAAAATGGGAACCAAATACTTCGGAACCGATGGCGTTCGTGGGGTCGCGAATGTCACATTAACGGTAGAGATGGCTTATCGAATCGGCCGCTATTTGGGCCAATATCCCGCTGGAAAGAAAAACAAGATTCTTCTTTGTCGCGACACCCGGCTCTCGGGGGAAATGCTCAAGGCCGCTCTTTTAGCGGGTTTATTAGCTTCGGGAGCTGAGGTCTTCGATGAAGGCATTTCAACGACCCCGTCGATTTCTTATCTCGTTGAAAAAGAGCACTTTGACTTCGGCGTCATGATCTCTGCCTCGCACAACCCCTTTGCCGACAATGGCATCAAGGTTTTTAACCGCTATGGCGAGAAGCTAGAAAATGAAATTGAAAATCTGATCGAGGGCTACATGGATCGGCCCGATGATGATTTGCCCTGCCCTTCGGCAGAAAATCTTGGCCATCTCCACGATGGCGATTCCTTGAAGAAGGATTATATCGATTGGCTTGCCAAAAAGGCGAAGGCCGATTATTCTTCGCTCAAAGTATTGGTCGATTGCGCTAACGGATCGGCTTCCTATGTCGCTCCCTCGCTTTATCAGAAAATCGGCCTCAATGCCGACTTCATCAACGCTTCGCCGAACGGCACCAACATCAATCTTGCCTGTGGTTCAACCCATATGGAAGGTTTGATTTCCGCCTTTAAAAAAGGTCATTATGATCTTGCTTTCGCTTTCGATGGCGACAGCGATCGTTTCATGGCCCTCGGCCCCGACGGCCGGTTAATCGATGGTGACGCGATGATTTATCTCAATGCCCTTTCGCTCAAAAATGCCGGCAAACTCCACGCGAATAAAGTGGTGATTACCGTGATGAGCAACTTCGGCCTCCGCAAGGTTCTTGAAGAAAAGGGCATCGATTATGACACCGTCGCGGTGGGGGACAAGAATGTCCAAGCCCGCCTCAAAGAGAAAGATCTCTCGATCGGCGGTGAGCAATCGGGCCACGTCATTTTCTTGGCCGACCTTAATACGGGCGATGGGCTTCTCAGTTCTATCAAACTGCTGAATCTGTATCTCCGGGAAAAGAAAATTTTTACCCAACTTGCGGATTTCGTCATTTATCCGCAAGTGCTGAAGAACGTGGAATTCGCGAGTCGCGAACACCTCGAAGCGGTCGCTGATTCGCCCGAACTTAAAGCAGAGATTGCCGAAGAAGAGAAGACGCTCGATGGCCATGGCCGGATCTTAGTCCGGGCCAGCGGGACCGAACCCTTGCTCCGGGTGATGGTCGAAGCTGACACATTGGAGCGTTGCCAAGCGATTGTCGATCATGTGGTGCAGTTCATCGAGGGGGAGAACTAAAACTATGTGCGGTATTGTTGGGGGCGTGGGCGAAATCGATTTTCGTTCTTATTTGATCAAAGGCTTAAAGTCGCTGGATTATCGCGGCTATGACTCTGCGGGTCTGGCTTATGTGAAAGACGGTGAGATTCATCTCGTTAAAACGATGGGCCGCGTAGAAAAACTTGACGAGATCACGCCTTTTTTTCAGGGGGCCTCAGCTGGAATCGCCCATACGCGCTGGGCGACGCATGGCATCCCTTCGGACGTCAATGCCCACCCGCAGTTCTCGATGCGGCAAAACATCTTCTTGGTCCACAATGGCGTGATTGAGAATTTCAAGAAACTCAAAGGCAAACTTCAAAGCAAAGGCTATGTCTTTGCGAGCGAAACCGATACCGAGGTAATCGCCGATCTTCTCGAAGAGTATTATCTCTCGACCAATGATCCGCTCATCGCCTTACGCAAAACCGCGGCTGATCTTGAGGGGTCTTTCGCTTGCGCGATTCTGATCAAGGACCACGACGAACTCTATTTCATGAAGCGTTCCTCTCCGATTTTGATCGGTGTTGGCAAAGGAGCGAACTATCTGGCCAGCGACGCGGTGCCGATGGTCCATTTCACGACCCGCTTTGTTGATGTCGATGACGATACTTATGGCTTCTTGACCCCCGATCAATACCACCTTTATAAAGATGGGAAAGAGATTGAGGCCCATTTCGTCGAGCGCAAAGTCGATGAATGCTGTTTCGACTTGGCGGGTTACCCACATTTCATGCTCAAGGAGACCGAAGAGGCCCCTTCGGTGATTCGTCGGATTATCGACAACTATTTCGATGGCGATCATTACACCTTCGATCCGAAGATCATTCAGGTTCTCCGCGACAGTGACGATATCGTTTTCCTCGCCTGTGGCACCAGCCATTATGCCTCTCTATTGGGTGTCGATTACATGCATTATTTGGGCAAGCGCAGCGAGAGTTACATCGCCAGCGAATGGGCCTATTACCCGAATGTGACCGCGAAGAATCCGGTCTACGTTCTTCTTTCTCAGTCGGGCGAAACCGCCGATTTGATCGCCTGCCAGAAGTATTTGAATGAGAATGGCCTCATCAATATCGCTTTGACTAACACCCGCGGTTCGACGATTGATCGAAAAGCGTCATTCTT
>JBAYEZ010000099.1:0-4586 GCA_041667485.1 Bacilli bacterium | reverse complement strand
GTTCTTCGAGGGCCGCAACGACGACTTTAACTTCCTTGGTTTGTCTCATGGTGATTATTTTCCTTCTCCGAGATAGAGATCTCGGCATTCATCCGATAACGGAGTCGATTCGAGCCGGCCTTCCTTTTTGAGGAACTTCTCATTTTCTTTGAGAACCTTGAGGAAGCCAACGTAGTAGTTCCTGAGGCAAGCGTCGATCATTTTGGTGGAATCGTAGCCACGGCTTGGATCGATCTTGTCGGAGGAATAAATGATTTTGCTGAGGGGCGGCATATGGGCTTTGCCCGTGCAATGGAATTCGATGGCGTCGAGGATGGCGGGATCGTCGATTCCAAACTCTTTCTCGGCGAGGTAGGCGCCGGTGAATTGATGGAGGCACCATGCGGGATAAGATGCGTAATCCGGATAGTGCGCTCCGATGATCTCGCGGTTTTCTTTTTCGGAGAGGTGCTTGCCCAGATCGTGGAGAAGTCCTGCCACATACGCCTTTTCGGGAGCGAGGATCTTGTTGCGCTGAGCGATGGCGAGGGCAAGATGGGCGACCGAGAGAGAGTGGGCGAGGCGCTCGCCCGAGATAAACTCTTCGATCTTCGCCATGTAATAGAGATTGTTTTTTTCGATGTAGTCGAGAACGCTCGCAGGGACGTCGATGGACGTCAAGGAGCGGACCGCGCTCGAAGAGACGCTGCCCGAGAGGTCGTAATCGAGCCGGATCATCCCATATTTTTTGACGACGTCCGGATCGATTTCAACACCCGGCCGCATCACGTAGACCAGTTGGACGAGTCGAGCGATTTCCTCAGGCGATTCCCATTCGGGGAACCGGTTGACCTCATCGGCCCCGAGGAGCCAATAGAGGCCGCGTTTGGGGTAGCGTTTTACGAAAGCTTTGACCGTATCGATCGAATAGGTCACGTCGCCATCCCGCGTCATTTCGCAAAGGTCGACGCTGAAGGCGCCCGAGCCATCGTGATCGAGGGCGAGGTGCAGCATGTTGACGCGGTCGAGAGCGCTCGCTTCGGGCTTTTTCCAGCGCGGATCTTTTGCCGGCACGAAAACCACGTCGGCGTTGAGCCGGAGCGAAGCGGCCCGCGCGAGGCGGAGATGGCCGTTGTGTATTGGGTCAAACGACCCGCCATAAATGATGATTTTCTCCATATTCAGAGGACGATGAGCGGATTTTTCTCCCGCGGACGATAAAGAATGAGGATGCGGCCGATGATTTCGACCACGTCGCTATGGGTGGTTTCGCCGAGGGTTTTGGCGAGGCTCTCCAGCTCTTCTTTTTGATTCACCAGCACTTTGACTTTGATGAGTTCGTGGGCAGTCAACGCTTTGTCGACCACCATGATCAAACTCGAATCTACCGGGCCTTTCCCGATTGTCAAAGACGGCGATAAAGGGGTTGCTAATTTTTTAAGCAGCGCTTTGTTTTTCGGAGTTAACATGTTATTTCACCTTGGCTCTTGAGCCATAGACACCGATGCCTTTCGGCACATAGAGACGGAAGATTTGCCCCGCCCCGAGGAAACGGAACCAGCCTAAGCCAGCTACCCCGATGTCGCGCGGGCCGCTTTCGGTGACCGGAAGATCGAAGATATCCATCTCATGGAGGCCCCGAACGTGGGCTAAGGCGGGCGCGAGCGTTTCTTTTTCGAGCGACTTCTTGTATTCTTCATCCATTCGTTTGCTTGGATGGACCCGTTTGATCATGACGTCTTTTGAACAATAGGCGCGGAGCGAGGTTTTCTTTTCACTTTTGAGGAGATCGATCCGCGCCACCCCGCCGATCCATAGCGAAGCGCCTTCTTCAAGAAAGAAGTCGCGGCCGACAAGCGAGATCCCATTAGGGATCAAAAGGTGGCTGAGCATGCCGTCGCCGTAACCAAGAAGCGAATTAGCGATGTCCGTCCCGGGCGTGTCGTAGATGCTGCTTGAGCTATCGAGCGGTATCTGCATGACGCGGAGATGGGTCGAAGGGTATTCTCGCGTGACGATCGAGCGGGATGATTTATTGGTAAAATCGTGGAGAAAACTCGATAGGAAGAGGGTTTTTCCCGCTCCGGTGGCACCGATGATGTAGACATCGTGCCGTCGGCGTTTCTCATCGATCAATTTCGCGGCGATCGATGTGTCGCTCAAGGAGGAGAGGCTCAATAAAAGGACGTCTTCCTTTTGGGCGGGGAGGCCCGAGGCCCGGAAACGATGGGCGACGTATTCCCGCAGATCTTCATCCTTGGCTTCTTTGGGCATCAGATCACGCTTATTGGCCAAGATGACGAGCGGGAGCGAGCGAATGATGTCGTTGATCGCTTTGGAGAAAGAGCATTCAAAGGAGAAGAGATCGACGACGTAGACAATGAGCGCATCGGAGGCTTGGGCGTCTTTGAGCATCGTGAGGAAATCGGGACTGACCATCGCCTCTTGAGGGGTGAGATTGAAGCGATTTTCGTGGTAGCAGCGTTCGCAGAAAAGAACGCGGTCGAGCGGTGCTTCTTCAAGCGTTTTTCGCAAAATGTAGCCATCATCGCCGGGCTTTTCGCTCTGGAGGATGGCCCCGCAATTGTAGCAGCGGCGCACAACATTCATTTGGCTCATACTTTCTCCTTCCAGGAGGGCACCTGCCCCTCCCGCATTATCGTTTGGCGTTTCTTCTTTTCGAAGAGGCGGTTCCACCGCGTCACCCAAGGCTCGCGTGCTTTGTCGAGCGGCTCGACGAGAATCGAGCGGATCTTGGCCCCGCTCGCGGCGGGAATGTCGGTCATGAGCTGATCGCCGATGAGGACGGTCTCTTTGGGGATGAAGCCTTCTTTTTTTAGAATTTTCTTAAGTCGGAAACTGAAGGGTTTGAGGAGCCCGCTCAAGGCTTCGACGCCTAAGAGGGCGGCGTAGCGGGTGACGCGCGCGGATGTGTTATTGCTCGCGATGTAGAGATGGAGTCCCGCTTTTTTGAGCTCTTCGATCCAAGCCTTCGTTTTTTCGCTCGGTTCTTTTTCGTGGTAGGGTGCCAACGTGTTGTCGAGGTCGAGCAAAAGGTTTTTCATCCCCATTTTCTGATAGAATTCCGGGGGTATCTCATAAAAGGATTGGGCGAGGAAAGTGGGGCGATATCTTGCCTTAATCATAACCTCTCTTCGGGCTGGGTGCCAACCCCATCCTCATTTTTTGTCGGCTCCGTTCGTATTGCCGGTGTTTATCGTCGCATTTTTCGCCTTCGTACTCGACGTCGAGGATGTCGGAGCGGGATTTGCTTGCGCAGACGTCTCATTCCCGAGGCCTTTCCCGCCCTCTTCTTCATCGAAGAGGGAGATCTGCTCATAGTTATCTTTCTTTTCTTCCTCGCTCCCCTCGAGTAAAGGCGAAGGGGCAGCTTCTTTGGCCGGGAGCGGCAAACTCGCGATATTATCATCGACGAACTGGCTCTCCTCAAACGAGACGAAAACGATGCGGGATTTGATGGGGAAGCCATCAGGTCGCTTCGCGTATTTTTCAAACGGAGTCAGATAGAAATCAGGGAAGGTGACGTCGATTCGGGTCGCATCATCAAGCACGGCGTCATATGAAAAAGGAGAGGGTTTGCTGAGGATTTTCCCTGCATAGACGACTTTGTGCGGCTCCTTCTGGAAAGAAGGAACGATCACGCTCGGCTTCAGCAGACGTGAAGTAAGCTTGATATGCGATATGTCGAAAACCCGGGTGCAATCGCGGTCGGTGATGAGGGCGATTTTACCGCTTTCATCGGGATAGAAGGAAAGCACGTCGAAGAGATCCTCTCCCTTGAACGAACCAGCTTTGAGGCCACCCGTTCGCGGGTTAGTGATCAAAACGTCGTTTTCGTTGTAGAAGACGGCCTTGCCATCGCTCGAGATAACGAGCACATTCGAATTGCCGCTCGTGAGGCAGGCGCCGACGAGTTCGTCGTCATTGATGAGCTTGATGGCAGGATAGGCTTTGCTTCGGCGGATGACGGGGAAGCTTGAGAGGGCGATGCGCTTGATTAAGCCTTTCTTTGAGAGCAAGACCACATAGAGATCATCGCGGAAATGGCGAACGGCAAAGCCGCGAACCAATTTCTCTTCGCTGCCGAGGTTGACGAGCTGGGAGACATGGAAGCCTTCGTCGTTCCACTTGGTTTCCTTGATTTCGTTCACCGGGATATAAAGATAATTCCCCCGCGAGGTGAATAAGAGCATGTAATCGGTGGTCGAGGCTGATCCGTTGTAGATGAAGCCGTCCCCCGCTTTGATGCCCGGCCTTGCTCCGGTCGCGCCGCCCGAAGCTTTCCAGCTCTTGAGCGAACTGCGCTTCAGATAGCCATCACGGGTGGCGACGATGTAGACGTCTTCTTGGGCGATGAGATCGCGCTTATCGACCTGAGTCGAACTCGAAAGCTCGGCCCCGTCGCGGACTTCGGTCAGACGCTTGCCGCCATATTCTTTGGCGTTCGCGGTCAAATCGGCGATGATGAGATCCTCACGCTGATCCTGGTTGTGGAGCAAGCCATCGAGGATGGCGAGGTTTTTCTCGAGCGAGCTTTTTTCTGCCTCGAGCACCGAGATATCGGTATGAGAAAGCTTATAGAGCGG
>JBAYEZ010000098.1:0-4589 GCA_041667485.1 Bacilli bacterium | reverse complement strand
GCCTAATTGTATCGTAAATGTATTCACTATGTCAATGAAATTGACTACATTTTATTTCCTTAAGTCTCAGAAATAAGCCAACAGATTGTCTTTATTGTATGTCGAATGTTTTTCAGGATAGCGAATATGTTAAGAGAGATGGGGATTTAGGCAATACGCCTTTGTCCTTTTAGATCAAGGAATAAGAAAAAGAAAACCTAGGATTCTTTTATTTGCCTTTCATCCCAATTTCGATGTTGTACTTATATAACTTTGCGTCGTAATAGTTGATGGTGTACTCAATGAGCCGACCGTTTTGATCGTAGCCCCAACGAATGCGTTTTAAGGCGCAGGTGTCTTTGTCAATCGACAAGAGAGCCGCCATCTCCTTGGTGGGCATCACGGCCTCAATCTGCTCCTCGAACTTGGAGAAGTAGATATTCTTGGAGACCAAGAAGGCATACAAGGATCCATAAAGGAACTCCTTGGTAGTTGGCAACTCAATCGGTAATAGCAGCATGGTGTCACTAAAGTTGATTGGCTTTTTTCCAACACCCCGAAGTCGCTTTAATTCGTAGATTTTGTCGGAGAAAGCGCACTTGAAGATATTTATCAGATTCTCGCCGGCAAAGACGATGGATAAAGATGAATCTAATGTTTGAGTCTCCGCTCCTGCTTCTTTCATCTCGGTGGTAAAGGACTTAACCATCGTGAATTTCTTCATCGATTGGTAATCCCCATTCAAGATGGTGCCATATCCGGCCTTGCGGGTAATCTTGCCTTCCTTGGCCAATATGCCCATCACGTTGCGGATGGTAACCCGGGAGACCTTATACTGTTCCGCGAGTTTTTTCTCGGTGGGGAAAAGCTCGTTGGGGGAGTAAACACCCTTCACGATCTTTTCATCTAAATCATTTTTAATTTGGAGATACAGCGGGAGATTAGGACTTTTATCGGTTAAATCCATAATTGATGTCCCAAGGTTTCATACATTAATATATTAATAATACATTATCCCAAAGAATTTGAGTAGTTACTTTGACAGGAGACCAAAAAAGTAATGCTTAATAAAAAGAAACATTTCTTCGTTCGTTGCTTTGGTTTCAGCACACCAGCAGGGATAAAATATGACCAAGGCGAATTACAAAACAATAAATAGCTTGATGAAACGTTTGCGAAGCAATGGCGCGGGCGCGAAAGGTTCAAAGGAAAAACGCCAATTGAGCAATCATGGTTACTGCCACGCTTATAAAGGTTATAGATATGCAAAAATAAGCAAACAAGTTGTCGCTATCTGATTTTGAGGGCTTAGATCAGATCATGCAGTCCGACTCACGATTAAAGGCGATTCTTTGCAGTAAGTTTATGGGCGTTGAAACTGTTCTAAAAAATATCGCGCTTACTTCCGTTCTTCAATGCGCAAAGAGCGACGACAGGCAATATGTTATGGGCATTCGCCCGGGACTCATCAAACTTGGCGGTGAGGAGTCGTTAGCTACTCACGTCTACAGCGCCCTCCCGATGTGCTGAGAGTCTCATGCGAGGTCCAAGGTAACGGAATCCTTTTGTCCCATCGTAAGAATGGCAAATTGATGGTCGCTGTTTCGATGAAACTGAAGTCGAAGCGGTCTTAAGCGGCCCCTAGAGAAAGCTGGTCAATCGCCTTTTGACCTCTTTTTTGTTTTCGCTACATAGTTTGTTCAGCTTTTCATCATTGTTTTGAAAATCGATTTTTTGGATAGACAAATCCAGAAAACAAAACAAATTAATAAAAAATTATTAATGGTATTTGTTGTTAGAAACCATCGATTTTAGATTATTAAATGTTACGAATAGAAAACTTTATAATTTATGAAAAACAACCTCATTTTCTAAATAATGCTAAAATTAATTAAAGAAAACCGGTTTTGTAAGGAGAAAAACCATGGACAAAACAATTCTTCGAAATGCCGTGATCCTGCTCGCTTCAAGCACTTTATTTTTAGGGGCGTGCTCGCCAAAAACGGATAGCACGAATCTCAACACCTCGGAAGGTTCTTCGTCAATGACGATGGTGGGGAGTAGTACGACACCCACAACCAGCGAGCAAACCAAAATTCCAGCTCCGGTAATTGCGCTTAATGGTAATGTGGTTTCTTGGCAAAAGGTTCAAAATGCTAGGCTTTACCGCGTTAGTGTTGGCGTGGATGCTTACGAGACGAGCGATTTGAGCTATACCATAATCAAAAAGGTTCCCGGCTCATGGGATGTTCGGGTAATGGCCGTCGCTCAGGGAAGCAATTACGCCGATAGCGAATGGTCCAATAAAGTGACTTATGCTTTGGACGTCACGCCGCTTGCTACTCCGGTTTTAACTCTCATCGATAAAACGGTTTCTTGGCCAAAAATCGCCAATGCAGACGCTTATGATATTTATCTCAATGGCGCCAAAATTTCCTCGCAAACCGGGATGAGTTATCTCATCGATAAAACCGCATTAGGAACGTATGCGATTAAGATTAAGGCAACTTCAACTTCTGCCTTATTCTCTGAAAGCGCGTTTTCCAATGAAGTTTCTTATAAGATCGAAGCAAAGGATTTGCTCATTCCGGTCGTCGTAAACCATTACAACGTTTTCTCGTGGGCTTCCATCGACAATGCAGATTCTTATAACATCTACGTTAATGGTGCTTTGCTGAAGAGCGTTTCCACGACCTCTGTCGAGCTTGATGTAACCCAAAAAGGGAGTTATAAAGTTGAGGTTGAAGCCGTGAGTGCATCGGCTTTATTTAAAACATCTGGAAAGTCGAATAGCATTGTTCTTGAACTTGGCGGAGAGGTAACTGAGGCCAATAGTGTTTATGACGAGATTTTCACGAAATCGATCCGTATTGATGGCGGAACTTATGCCGTGGTCAAAGTCGATGACGCAACGACGGCGAAAGTTTGGCTCCGCTATTTCGTTAAAAGTAGTTCCACGAGCACATACAGCATTAAGCTGGTTAATGGTGAAAACGAGATCGTTGTTCTCTCTTCAACCGACGTTTCAAACAAAACCATTGACGGCAAAGGCGTGAGCGGTGCCGTAACCTCTTCGACTGATACAGGATTTGAATTGGCGGCAAGACGTTTTGATGGCAATTCGCAAATCGTGATGGGGTCGGGCTATACCTTCATCGTTGCCAACGAGACGGTTAATACAACGCTGACTCTCTTAGATTTTAAAGCCTCGGCCTATCCCTCGGATGTCGTTTCCGAAACGGCGGCGAACTACAACCTCGATCCCAGCGGATCCTTTTTGCAAAACATCGGTGCCACCAGCGATATTTATTACTACAATAGTTGGATTCCGCACAGCACGATGGCCATCGATTTCAATGCTTGGGCAGTCGTGGATTATAACGGGACTTTCAAAGGGGTTACTAAAGCAAACTCCGGGCAAACCATTCCGACAGATTTACGTTATCAGTCATTAAGCAAAGCAATTCAGTTACCGGCCCTAACCTTGGATCATTACACCTTTGGCATGGGCGCTGGCAACGTTGGCGCCAATGAAAGTGCCTTGATTTGGAAAATAAGCGCGGTTTGCGAGGAAACTGGCAAAACGTACATCATCAGTGATTGGACAGTTAATCCCTTCGCAGCCGACTCCACCTTTAGCTGGGCTTTTACCGATGCTGATTCGACCGAACTAAGCGGCAAAATAATCGATCTTACGGTTCAGTGGCAGCGGCAAACGGACTATAACGACGGGTGGAAGGGCAGAGCCTATCTTTCAAATTTTGCCATCGCTCAGGCATCCGACCCAAAACCGGTTATCGCTGATGCATGGTCGGTTACCGGCGGAACAGGCAGTTACGATGCTTCAGCAAGCGCTGCAGTCAAATCGGATTCTTTTACGGGTTTATTGAGCGTCGGTGCCGGAGCGACCGCGACTTTGACTACGACGATTCCGTCTACCAGCACCGGCAATGTTTGGGTGAGTTTCTACGCTAAGGCCGCAACGGCCGCCTCAGCAACGGCTGTTCCTTCAATTTTATTCAAACTGAGCGCCAAAATCGGTGAGACATCTTATCCGATTTATGATTGGAATAAGTTGGGCGGAACCAGCTCGACCATCGATAATTCGGCTTATGTAACATCGGGTTCTGTCAATCAAGTATTGGCGAACGATCGCTATGAAATCTTCATGCGTTCGCTTGACGATATTGCCTTCGGTTATGCGGGAAAAACCGCAACCTTCACTTTGGAAACTCGTGATTCCGGAGACGGGCTAACTCAAGAATTGTCTTTGGTCGGCTTCAACTTAAGCCAGTACTCGACCAAGATGGCAGTGAATTCTTCCTATGCGGGCATGAGCGAATGGACGAGCAATTTCACGAGTTATGTGGAGTTCGCGAACAACCCGATTCCGGGGGGCTGGATGCGCTCAATCGCTTGCACCGACGCAGGCCGTGATTATCAATATCAAGCCGATTCTACCAACGTCACTCTTCCTACCTATACCGCTGACAAGACCATGAATTTCGGCTTTACCTTCTCCAATTATGGAAATTATACTTCAATTTTGTACAAACTCTCCGCCGTTGACGATAACGGAATGGTTTACGTCCTGAACGATTGGAATTATC
>JBAYEZ010000097.1:0-4616 GCA_041667485.1 Bacilli bacterium | reverse complement strand
CGGCGACATAATCCGTGATTTCGCCAAGACCATCCATCGCCGACATTTTGGTGTGAAGGTGAAGTTCGACCCGCTTCTCTTCGGAGGGGTCGGTTCGAAGAGGCTTCGGCGGCAATACGTCGATATAGTGTGCAAAGATTTGCCGTTCTGAGGTCCGCTGGTCGAACTCAATCGCCCCTCGGACTTTAACGATGTCCCCTACTTTGAGCGCATTTAAAAACTCGGCGCTCATGCCATTGCGGGATTCGGTGGCTCGAACGTTAATCGCGCTTGAAGCATCGCCAACCCCAACCGTGCCATAGAGTCCACCACGACGGCCGACGCGGAAATTGGCCAAGAAAACATTGCCTTCAAACTGGACGTTGCCAGACGAAATATCGAAAAGTTCAGCGATGGAAGTGACTTCATGGTAATTCCCTTTGAAGAAAATGCGGGAATTGGCTTGGGCGCGCATTTCGATTTTGGATTTCTCCATATGATCCTGTTCCGCTTGGGCCAAAGCGCTTTGATGGTTGAGTTCATCTTCATCCATGGGCGGCACATCATCGCTCGCGCTCGAAACGGGCGTTTCGCAAGAGCCCTTGTCGTCCTCAGCACTCCCCTCATCCTCGTCATCCGCTTTGTCTTTCTCCTGATTTTCAGCCCGATTTTGTGAATTCGAAGTCGGATCTGCGGAGTTTTCGCGAACAACCGGAACGACGGCCAGCGCTGGCGCGAAAGCGGATCTCACTTCATCGGCAGACTTGATCACAGGGGTCGATTCGGGTTCCGAAGCCGCTTTGACTTCGAGAGTGGGTTGATATTCGGGCTTCTTGGCCGGAGCGGGAGCCTGAAACGCCCCTTCTTGAACTGAGACGGCGAAAGGATAAGAAAGATATTTGAGGAGGGCGTTGAAATCGGCGATGATCTCGTTGGCGGTGCCCTTGGAATAATCTTCGGGCAAAAAGGTATAAATCGCATTGGCGTCACCCGGCGTTAATTGGAAGGGTGGAATTCCATGGTAATGGGAAAGATACCAGTCTTCAAAAAGTTGATCGACTGAATCGAAATCCGGGCTTTGATCATAAGAAAAGCGCATCGCGTAGTCATATTTGACGCTTGAAAGGCCGTTTTGGAATTCTTCAAGAAGCGACATATCCCACGGCGTATCCTTGCGGATTGCCATGATGACTTTCTTTGGATTGGCAGCATCGCGGCCGACCAGCTCGAAGTCCAAATCAAAACGTTCAGGGTCGGCCAGGCCCAAAGACGTTAAGAAACGAAGCATTTTGTTCTGCATCGAGTTACACCAATACCATGATATACGTAAGGATATCCTTAATCGTGATCGCAATCGCAAAGACGAAAAGGAAACCTAAGCCGACAATCGAGATGGTATTCTTCACTTTTTCCGATGCTTTCTTTTTAAAGCCATCTTCGAGAATGGTCATGAGAAGTTGCCAGCCGTCGAGGCCGGGGAAAGGCAAAAGATTGAAGATGGCGAGGTTGAGCGAAAGATAGCCGCCCATAAAGAAGAAAGTCCGAGCCCAACCAATCTGAGAACTGGCCGTGCTAATTTCGCCGCCAAACGCCACCATCGAACCTAAATTCGAGAAATCGAATGAGAAAATCGCTTTGAAACCTTCGCCGATGCCAGCCAAGTAATTGGCATAATCACGGCAGGCGTTGCCCATCGATTCACCGAAGGAGGGATAGTACTGATAAGAATAAATGGTCAGCAGGTTATTGGAAAATTGCACCTGGGAGTCCACCGAGCCAGCCACCGCGTCCACCACATGATTCTGCCGAGCTAAGAATTGGGCCCGGAGCGGTCGATGTTCCGTCGCATCGAGGCCAATGACGCTGACTTTTAACGAAAGAGTATCGCCAATCGCCGGCGCATGGGGAGTTTGGCTCATATCGGGATAATGCGTTAAACCCATCGCTTGGTTGAGAGCGGTCGGATAAAAGGCTTCGCGGGGGGCGAAGAAGGTCAGATTGTTGAGCACGTCAGTGTCGTTCACGGACGTCAATTCGAAACAGGCGACGTAAGTGGAACTCACCCCGCTGTTGGTGATCCTCGCTTCCGGGTCAATCACGAAATATGTTTTCTTGTCATAAACGAAACCATAGGAACTATAAATCCGTTCATCATCGGAAATTGTGTAATCGCCCGCTTGGCCACGAGCCCAAAAAGAATAGGCCACTTCGCCATGAGCCGTAGGATCGGCAAGGCTCGCCCCGTCCGCATCGAGACCGGTATAAACCTTTTCGGTCGTCCAATAGTTCTTGATGCAGGTAGCATAGATGACGACGAAAAGCATTGAAAGGAATAAATTGACGACGATCCCCGCCGAGAGAATAAATGCTCTTTTCCAACCAGCGACGCCATTGAGTGAACGCTCGTGAGGAATGCTAACGCCATCGGGAAGCTCGACGCCTTCACCATACATGGAAACGTAACCGCCCAACGGCAGGGCCCGAATCGAAAAACGGGTTTCCGCGGTTTTCTTTTTCCAAGAGAAAAGGCTGGGGCCGAAACCGATGGAATACTCCAAACAATAGACATTAAAAAGCTTGGCCATGACCAAGTGGCCGGCTTCATGGGCGGAAACGAGGATGCCCAGCATCAGAATCAATATGAGAACAGTGAGAAAGGTTTGCATGCGTTTTAGACCCCAGCGAATTTTCGACGAACATAGAGCCGAGCAAGGGCATCGCTCGTTTGGATGTCGCGAAGGGTTGGCCTCATTATATTCGGAAAGTTGGCTAAAGCCAACGAACAGGCCTGTTCAATGTCTAAGAAAGGTATTTTTCCTTCGAGGAAGAGGCGAACCGCCTCTTCATTTGCCGCATTGAGAATCGTGGTTTCGATGCCGCCATTTCTTAACGCTTTTAAGGCTAAAGGAACCGCGGGATAGCGGGCGGGATCGAAGGCTTTGAAATGGTAATCGCCAAAATCGCGGATCCCTTTTTCGTGACGCACTTCAAAGGGAGATTTTCCCTCATAGAGAGCGTAGGCGATCGGCCCATGCATATCCGGTTTGCCCACGTCGGCGAAATAACTGCCGTCTTTCATAAGGAGAAGCGAATGAACTTCGCTCTCATCGTGGAGGAGAATTTCAATCTTCTCAACTGGCCAATCGAAAAGGTAATGAGCCTCAATCACCTCAAAGCCCTTGTTCATCATCGTCGCGGAATCGATAGTGATCTTTGCCCCCATCTTCCAAGTCGGATGCTGCAAAGCCATTTCCGGCGTCACATTTTTCAGTTCGCTCCGCGAAAGTTTTCGGAAGGCGCCGCCCGAGGCGGTGATCACGAGGCGTTCGACATCTTCGCGCTTAACCCTAGAAAGACATTTGGCCAAGGCGACGTGCTCGCTATCGATTGGATAAAGATTGCCCTTGCCTTGAGCTAAAAGCCGCTCGATGAGGTCGCCACCCACCACCAAACTTTCCTTGTTGGCTAAGCAAAGAATCTTATCGAGTCTGAGCGCGGTCAAAGACGGAACGAGGCCAGCGAAGCCCACTAAGGCGTTCTCGACCATGTCGCAACCAGATTTCTCGAGAAGGTCAACCAAGCCTTCATCGCCCCAACTTATCGATAATTCGGGGTTTGCATCACCTAAGGCAAGCGCATCGGCTTGCTCTTGGACGCAGACAAAACGAATCGTTGGGAAAATCTTCAGAATAACAGGGATTCTTTCAACGTGATGCCCCACCGAGATCGCATCGAGTTCAAACGATGTGCGGTCCGCGGCGAAGAGGTCGAGCGATTGACTTCCAATGTTGCCGGAAGCGCCGAGCAATGCCACATGTCTCATATCAGGCAAAGAAGTTCCAGCCGTTGGTGATGAAAATCAACACCATCGCGGTGAAGATGCAAGTGAACATGTCGCTGCCGACCCGGTCGACGACTCCGCCGTGCCCTTTGAGGATATTGCCATAGTCTTTGATGCCAAAGTTCCGTTTGATCATGCTGAAGGTGAGATCCCCCAAATCGGAGATCAAAGGCAAAACGATGCAAAGAGCCGCCATCCAATACCAGGTCCCTTTGCTGAGCGTCGGCAACATCGGATAGTCCAAGAAGGTGATAGTGAATCCAAAGATCAAACCGGCTACCGCTCCGCAGATCCAGCCACCAAAGAAACCTTCCCAGGTCTTGTGCGGCGAGATTCGTTCATTCATTTTGTGTTTGCCAAACGCGCTGCCAACAAAATATGCTCCCGTGTCGTTCATCGTCGTGATCAAGATAACAAAAAAGAGCAAGGAGGACGAGCCGAAATATTTGAAGAAATCCTGTTTGATCAACTCGCGGCCGCTATAGGCGCCATACCACGTAAGAGCGGCATTTTTCGTCCCATTGAAATTCGGGTTGCTGCCGAAGAGGGAGAATGGATAATAGCGGCAAAAGAAAAAAGACTGAAAACCCAAGCCGAGAAGCAAGGTGAAGGTGATGAAATAAGCCACGTCGCTCCAAGTAAAGGATTTGTCGAGAATCCCAATAAGGCAAAAGAGAAAAATCGACACGGCAATGCCGATAATGGAGACGTCAAGCGAGGAAAAATAATTCTCGAGCGAGAAGGTATAAAGAGCGCCTTGACGATGCATCTGAATATACTGGCCGAAGTTACCCTT
>JBAYEZ010000096.1:0-4621 GCA_041667485.1 Bacilli bacterium | reverse complement strand
TTCTCTTGGCGGCCGCTCGATGCCAAGTTCTCAAGCGCCATTCAAAAAGGCGTCATCTATCTGACTCTGCTCGCTTCCGGGCTTTTCCGGACGGTGATCTCTGATATTTCGCTCGCTGAACAAAAAATGGCCGCCGAAATCAGCGCCAACCCCTCTTCCGCCGAGGATGCGCAAGAGACGGCGCAACTCACGATTGATAAATTAATCGATGGCGTCTCGCAAAGCTCGCGCATCATCTTAGGCGTCGGCATGATCGGCTCGATTGTTGCCTGCATTATCGTGGCTTGGGCCATCTGCCATTGGGGCTATAAACTTGATGAAGAGCAATATGCGAAGATCGTCGGCGAGTTGGAGATCCGCCATAAGCAAGACGAGGCGGCAGCAGAAGCAAAAACCGCCGCAACCGTTGGCGAAGCTCTGGCAAAATAAGACGAATGGACAAGAAAAAGAGGCGAGTTACAAAACGCGTCTCTTTTCTATTCCATCAGGGGTTTGCAAGGATTATTCGACGGTGAAATCGATCGCGTGATCGCCCTGGTCGCTCACGATAATGAGTCGGGCATCCATCGCGCGGGCAACCGCTAAAGAGCGGACGTAGACCGAGATGTCGCCACCGATAAGAGAAACGGTCTTCGGCCCGATGACTTCAATCGGCCCTAAGGTCTTAAATGAAAGGACGTTGTGGGCATAATGGAGCTGGCTTCCCCATTCGTCGACATATTTGATTGAGACGCGGGCCACATCGTAGGTGTCGCCGTTTTGAAGCGCTTGGGCCGAGGTCTCATAACGATAGGAGAATTCAGTCGAAGGCCCATACTTTTTCTCGCAGACGAGTTTGCCTTCTTTAAAGCCTTTGAAGTCGTAGACCACAGCGAGGCCGCTGTTGGCGATATAGCGGCCGTAGAGGCTCGTGAGTTTGTCGAAATCGAGGTGGTTCCGTTTCAGCACGAAATAGAATTTGGCCAGATCTTTCTTCTGAACGTGGGCGATGCCGACGCGGCCCACGTAGTTCAACAGTTCTTTGATAAGCGAACGATCGTGAATCGAGAAAGGCTCTGGGTTGATGAGAGCGCCGATGTAGTCGTCGATGACGATCGGAGCGTGCGGCAGATGGGGGAACTCCTTGAGATCGGGCTTAAAGACTTCGACGAATTTGTCGTTCTTATACATCTCGACGTAATCGCAGTTGGTGAAGACGTAGAGCGGTTTGCACAAGCATTCATCGTAATCGCCGACGGTGGGTGGATTGGCAACCCACATGACGGGCAGAGGCGAATTTTGCGAGGCATAGGCAAAAGCCGCCGCCTTCGGATTTCGGTAGATATCGCTGACGCCATGGTAGCAAACGTGGTCGCCTGAGCCGAAATCTTTGTGGGTGTTGTAATCGAAAGCACACCAGCCGATCGCGCCGCAAAGATTCTCATAAGCATAGGCATCATCCATCACTTTGAGGTGGCGGAGAGCGTGCTCCAAACGTCGGGCAGGGAAATCGTTTTGTTTGGTGGGGAACATATGGCCGTTATGCTCGCTGATCAAAAGAGGTTTGCCTTCGGCGCCTTTGACCGTTTTCGGATCATCGAGGCCGTGATTTAAGGACCCACAGGAAAAGTCGTTATAGGCGTAGACGTCTTCAAGGCAATGGGAAGTCTTGAAATTCCGAACCCCCAAACATTGGCGTGAGGGGTTGGCCTGATGGACGAAATTGACGGCTTTTGAATAGAGCTCGTCATCATCGGGCGACTCATCGATCCGGGTGCCGTAGGCGATGAGCGAAGGATGATTGCGTTCTTTTTCGATCATTGCTTCGAGGAAATACTGGAAGTTTCCCCGCCACGTTTTGTCTTGGCCGATATATTGCCAGCCAGGAATTTCATCAATCACTAAAAGACCGATTTCGTCGCAGCGGCTCAAGAATGTTTCCGAATCAGGGTAGTGAGAGGTGCGAACGACGGAACAACCGAGCTTCATTTTGAGAATATCGGCGTCTTCACGCTGAGCGCTGTCAGGCATCGCCGGGCCTACATACGGGTAAGTCTGATGGCGGTTGAGGCCGATCAGTTTGATTTTTTCGTCATTGAGGAAGAAACCTTCGGGGGTGAATTTGGCTTCGCGGAAGCCCACCATCAGCGAGAGGCTATCAACCCCATCAGAGGATCTTAAGGTGGCTTCAAGACGATAAAGATAAGGGGTTTTGAGGTTCCAAAGAGCGACGCTTGGGACCTGAAGCGTTGATGTTTTGAATTCTTTGATGAGTTTGCCGCCAAAAGTTAGCCGATAACTGACATCGGCATCTTTGGCATTTCCTTCGATAATGCTGTCCACGTGGAGGACGCCTTTTTTATCGCCCTCGGCATGAAAACTCTTAAGATAGGTTTTTGGCCGGGTTTCGAGATGGACACCCCGGTAGATGCCGGCGAAAGTCAGATAATCAACGGCCCGGCCAAAGGGCGGGACGAGCGGATCTTCGCGCGAGTCAACCACAACGACTAACCGATTGTCTTTTTCTTTGAGGGCGGCGCTGATGTCGTAAGAGACGCTGACCCAGCCAGAAAGTTTCTCGCCGAGATCAATCCCGTTGAGGTAGGGGTGTACTTTGAGCATGACACCGTCGAAAACCAAGAAAGCGAGCTCATTCTCGCCTTTGTTAAAATCAAAGGTTTTCGCGTAGGTAAACAATCCTTGGAAGGAAACTTCGGAAAAATAATTGTCTGGAACCAGCACTGGGGCATGAGGCAAGTCGACGCTCTTGGCACTTTCGGGGAGTCGATCGAGATAGTTCTTATCGAATCCCGGAACGAAGTTCCAAGCGAAATTCAAAGGTGTTTTCATACTCCTTTATCTTAGCACAATGGCTATAATAAATAGCATATGATCACCATTGATAATAATCTCTTTCTTCTTTCGGGTAAATCGACGTCGCTCCTCCTTCATGTGACCGCCCAGAAAAAAGTCGTGACGGAATATTTCGGAAGCAAAATTCTTAACCTCTCCGAAGCTGCCGCCTTGAGTCGCAAATACGCTTTTGCCCAAGGCTCGGCGGTCAATTATGATTCGAAAGACCCTTCCTGCTCGCTCGACCAGCTCCAAGCCGATTATGGGACCGCAGGCCGGGGCGATTTTGCTTATCCTTCCTTGATTTTGAGCAATAAAGACGGCGGTGTTTTCGATTTCGTGTTTGACTCCTACGAAGTTCGGAAGCCTCAGTCGATTGTCGGTCTTCCAACGCCCCACGGAGCCAGCGATGAACTGGTGATCCGTTGCGTTGAACCGGTGATGAAAGCCACACTCCTTCTCCATTATTTTGTCTATGGGGATAACGATGTTTTTGGCCGCTATCTCGAAGTGGTCAACGACAATGACATCCCGCTTATCCTTAATCGGGTCGAGAGCTTTCAACTCGTTCTCCCCAACCGCGGGTATTCGCTCGTCACCCTCTATGGCTCTTGGGCCAATGAGAACAACCGCGAAGAAGTTCGGATCGGCCACGGCCGGCTTGTCAACGAGAGTATCTGCGGCGTTTCTGGCGCCCGCCATAATCCCTTTTTCCTTATTAAAGAAAAAGGAGCCAACCATCAAATGGTGTTTGCTATGGCTTCAACCTCGTCTATAGCGGAAATCACGAGGAATCGTTGGAACTCGATAGCTTCGATTCACTTCATATCCAAAGCGGCATTTCGCCCTTTTATTTCCGCAAATCCCTCGTGAAAGGGGCCTCTTTTGCCACCCCCCTCGCCATCATGGCTTATTCAAGAGACGGAACGAATGGTCTCTCCCACATCATGCAGCGCTTTGTCAACGATTGCGTGATTCCCGGCCATTTCCGCGAACTTCCGCGCCCGGTTGTTTATAACAACTGGGAAGCGACCACCTTCAAATTCACCAAGAGCAAGCTTTTGGCCTTGATGAAAGAGGCCAGCGCTCTGGGCGTCGAACTTTTCGTCCTCGACGATGGCTGGTTTGCCGACCGCAACGACGACTCCCATGGTCTTGGCGACTGGGAAGTGAACAACAAGAAAATCCCCGGCGGGCTCAAGAGCCTCTCCGATGCCGCGAGCGCGCTGGGTCTCCGCTTTGGCATTTGGATGGAACCCGAGATGGTCAACCCACAATCGAAGTGCTATAGGGAGCATCCGGATTGGATCATTCAAGACCAGTTTCATCAGCCGCTCAAAAGCCGCCATCAATACACGCTCGATCTCAGCAAGAAAGAGGTGCAGAATTTCGTTTATGACTCCGTGTCGAATGTCCTTGAAAGTGCTGATATTTCCTATTTAAAATGGGATTGCAACCGGATGATGAGCGATTTCCCTTCCGTTCCGTCTTCTTTCTTTCATGACTATTTGCTCGGCCTTTATAGCGTTTTGCGCCGGCTTTCCGATCATTATGGCGATGTCCTCTTTGAAAATTGCGCCTCGGGCGGAAACCGCTTTGACCTCGGGATGCTCTCCTATTTTCCGCAGAGCTGGCTCAGCGATGATACCGATTCTTTCCAGCGCTTCTATGTTCAAAGCGGCGCCGCGCTTGGCTACCCCCTTTCCGTTTTCTCGAACCATGTGGCCGCCAAAACCAGCAACCAAATGCTCCGTTACACCTCGCTCGACAGCAAATTTGACATTGCGGC
>JBAYEZ010000095.1:0-4658 GCA_041667485.1 Bacilli bacterium | reverse complement strand
AGTGATTTTCCTAGCCCCTTAGGGGGCTCTTTCGACTATAATTAGTCCCATGGAAATGAACGTAGAGCGGGCTAAAACGGCGATCAGGGCGGCCCATCGCATCGTGTTCTTGGGCGGCGCTGGCGTCTCGACGGCTTCGGGCATTCCCGATTTCCGCTCGCCGCAAGGCATCTATAACGTCCACTCGAAATACGGCGTTCCTTACGAAGTGATGCTCTCGCACAGCTACTTCGTTGAGCACACCGACACCTTTTATGATTTTTATTGGTCGAGCATGGTCAACAAATCCGCGAAGCCGAATGCCGCTCATTATGCGCTGGCCAATTACGAAAAAGCGGGCCATACGATTGTGATTTTGACGCAGAACATCGATGGACTTCATGCCGACGCCGGCAGCAAACGGGTTTTCGAGCTGCACGGCTCAACCCGCCGCTATTTTTGCACCGGTTGCCAAAAATTCTATTCGCTCGACGAGCTTGAACCCCATGGAGTGCCGCGCTGCAAAGAATGCGGGGCGATTCTCAAACCTGATGTCGTCCTCTATGAAGAGCCGCTCGATGAGACGATGCTCCAAGAAGCCGTGGACGAACTCCGCTACGCCGACGTCTTGATTGTGGGCGGGACTTCGCTCAACGTCTATCCGGCGGCGGGCCTCATCAACTATTTTGGCGGTTCGACCCGGATCATCATCAACAAAGAGCCGACGGGCGTCGACGATACGTTTGATTATGTTTTCCATGACGACATCGGAAAAATATTAACGGAGCTATTGGCATGAGCCATCCTTTTCGTCACTTTGTGACCATCACGAAACATCGCCATCAGGTCATTCGAAACGCTTTTCACATGGGGATTTTCTTTCATGCCCTCAAACATGATCTTTCCAAATTGACCCCGATCGAGTTCAACACCTCGGCCAAGTATTACGCCGGCAATTATTCGCCGGTTTATAAAGAACGTATGTCGAATCATTACTTCTCGCGGATCTGCCAGCATCACACCAGACGGAATCCCCATCATTGGGAGTATTGGACCGACTTCTTCAATGGCCGGATCGTCATTAAGACGATGCCCTATGTCTGGGCGACCGAATACGTCTGCGATATGCTCTCGGCCGCCAAGACCTACGATCCCAAGCATTTTAAACCCGAGGTGACTTTGGCCTATTTCCGTTCAAAATCGCCCCATTATTACATGACGAAGGCGACCCGGAGTTACATCGACTGGTGCCTCGAAACCTATGCCGAAGTCGGCTGGAAAGGTCTCAAGAAGCGCATCACGAAAGCAAAATATAAGGAAATCACTGCAAAATATCCGGAAATCGAAGTGTGTGAGCAATTGCGCCTCGATGGCGAATTGCCCCCGTTGGAGCACTAAGGTATAATCCCAAAGGAGCAGAGAATGGCTATCAAAAACAAAATTGTCGTCATCGGCTGTGGAAGATTGGGTTCCTCGATTGCCGATTTAGCCTCGGAACGGGGCGAAAACGTCATTGTGGTGGACTTGATTTCCTCTTCTTTCGAACGGCTCGATGACAATTTCAGCGGCTACAAGGTGACAGGCGATGCCACCGATGTCTCCTTGCTTGAAGAGGATGCCTATATCGAAACGGCCCGCGAGGTGGCGATCTGCACCGGCGATGATAACGTCAACCTTTTCCTCGCTCATCTCTGCGCGAGCATCTATCAGGTCCCTGAAGTCTATGTCCGTTTTGATGATCCCGACAAATCGGCCCTTATCAGTGGTTATCCGAACATCAAAGCGATCTATCCCTTTGAACTCTCGATCAACAAGTTCACATCCTTGGAAGGAGATGGCAAATGAAAATCGTCATCGCTAACGGTTCCAAGCAAGCCGCTTTCATCATCATGATGTTTAAAAACAAGGAGAATCAGCTGATCGTGATCAACTCCTCGCGCAGTTTTGCCAATGAGCTCGCCCACAAGGAGCACATCTCGGTTTTGGTCGGCTCGCCTTGGCGCAACTTCGTCCTCGAAGAAGCTGGGGTTCATGACGCCGATGTTTTCATCTCCCTCAGCGAAAAAGATACCGATAACTATGCCTCATGCATCTTGGCCAAAAAGATCTTCAACGTCAAAAAGTGCATCTGCGTAGTCAACAACCCCGCCAACGTCGAACTCTATAAGAAACTTGGCATCGATTCGGTGATTTCTTCAACCTATCTCTTGGCCCAGTCGATCAAGAGCGAGTCCTCGATGGAATCCTTGATCAAGACCTTGACTCTCGAAAATAACCGAATCGTCGTTTCGGAGATCCCCGTTCTTTCCCGCTATTGGATCGTCAATAAGCGGATCATGGACATCGATTTCCCGAAATACGCGAGCATTTCAGCGATTTACCGCAACTTTACCGTCATCATTCCGAATGGTCAGGTCGAAATCAAGGCCAAGGATATTCTCCTCGTGGTATGCGAACCCGACGATCAAAAGCGCATCTACAATTTCATTCAGCAAGAAGAGCGGGGCAAGAAGTAGGAGCGGCCATGAAGAAAGAAGTCAAAGGATTCCGGTTGATTTTTGGCTATCTCGGCATCTTTTTGATGTTCGAAGGCCTCGTCACCATTCTGCCTTTGGCTATTTTGGCATTTTATCCGAGCGAATGGGCTTGCTATCTTGATTTTCTGATTCCGGGCATTGGGGGATTGCTCTTAGGAATGATTCTCTTTTTCGTTTTCGTCGCTGGCCGGCCGAAGGGCCGCTTCGCCCGCAATGATGACGCTTTGCTCCTCGTCTTGCTTTGGATCTGCGGCATCCTCTTGGGCTCCTTGCCTTTCTACCTGACTCGTTTCTCGGCGCTCAGCATGGGGAACGATTTCAATCTTCACATGAGTTACAGCGAATGTTTCTTTGAGTCGATGTCCGGCTATTCAGCGACTGGCCTCACCGTCCTTCCGAATCAGGTTTTCCTCGATGCGAGCGATCTTGGCCTTATTCCCTATCCCGCTCAGCACGTTTTCCTTTTCCATCGGGCGCTCATGCAGTTTGTCGGCGGAGTCGGCCTCGTCCTCATCGTGGCGGGGGCCATCAGCGACCGCTACAACCTCAAACTCTATTTCGCCGAGGGCCATAACGATAAATTGATGCCGAACCTCGGCCGCAGCGCCAAATTGATCTTCGGCATCTACGCTGGCTACATCCTTTTGGGCACCTTGGCCTTTTGGCTTTCGGGCATGCCCATCTTCGACGCCTTCGTTCACGCGACCGCCGCCCTCGCGACCGGCGGCTTCTCCACCCGGTCGACGAGTCTCTATTATTTTTCTCAGCATGAAGGGGCGAGGCTCGACGGGGCTCTTTTTGGCGTCAATTCTCTCGCCATCGAAATCATCGCGATGATCCTGATGCTTTTAGGCGCCACCAACTTTGTCCTCCATACGTTCTTGCTCCGAGGGAAATGGAAGGCATTCTTCAAAGATATTGAAATCCGCTTCGCCATCATCACGATCTTAGTCTTCACCTTGGCCACGACCGTCTCCAGCGTTTATCTTTTCCAGGATGGGCTGGGCCAGACCCCAGGCACGAGTTTTTTCACATCGCTCCGCTATAACGTCTTCAACGTCATCTCTTCGCTTACAACGACCGGCTTCTCGAACTATCCTTCGCTCGTTCATTTGGGCGAGGTGGCGGTCTTCGCTGGAATCTTGCTGATGATGACCGGCGGCGGAGTCGGTTCGACCGCGGGCGCCATCAAGCAATATCGCTTGGCGATTCTCCTTAAGGATTTCCAGTATTCGATTCGCTACCATTTCGCCTCGGATCGGCAAGTCAACCCGAACCCGGTTTATCGCTTGGGTCAGTTGAAGGAAGAGGATGCCTCCACCTCCGATGAAGCCCATAACTACGCCTTGCTTTATATCCTCTTTTTCCTCTTTGGCGCCGTCGTCTTGATGTTCATGCCTGGCCTCGGCGTGGTTGAAGCCCTCTACGATTATGGCTCCGCTCTCTCGGGCACTGGCCTCGATATCATTGGCTATAGCACGTATAAAGCCAACTATGCGTCGGCCTATCCATGGCTGCTTTGGATCCTCTCGTTTGCGATGTTCCTCGGCCGTCTTGAGATTTTGCCGCTATACTATGCTTTGAGGAGGCTGACGCATCGTCTGCGTCATCCGCATCATATAAGGAAGGCCGTAAAGGAGGCTTAAGCAATGTTGATTGATGAAATTAAAAAGGCGAATATCGCCGCGATGAAGGCCCACGATGCCGATTCGAGAGCCGCTCTTTCGATCGTGATTTCGAAATACACCGAGCTTAAAACCAACGGCTCGGGCAAAGAGGTGACTGATGCCGATGTCCTGGCGATCATTAAAAAGGTCGACAAAGAACTCGATGAGGAACGGGCTTCCTTTGTCGCGGCCGGAAGAGAGGACACCGTCGTTTCGCTCGATAGGCAAAAGGCGGCCTTGGCTTCCTTCATCCCAAAACAGATGAGCGAAGAGGAGATTCGGAAGATCTACGCGACTTTGCCCGATAAGGCCTTACCCGTTGTCATGAAGTTCTTCAAGGAAAAATATGCGGGTCAAGTCGATATGTCTCTTGTCAGCAAGATTGTCCGAGGTCTATAATGAACCTCGCGCCTAGGGGCGTGGTTCAGTGGTAGAACAGAGGTCTCCAAAACCTTTGATGAGGGTTCGATTCCTT
>JBAYEZ010000094.1:0-4675 GCA_041667485.1 Bacilli bacterium | reverse complement strand
CAAAACCCCTCTGGATTTTGAGATGGCCAAGTTTGATGTAGGGAATGGGTCGTCGTGACGTCTCGACAAAACAAGACGATGCAAGAGGAGTCAAAAAGAAAAATTGCCCTCCTCGATTTCTTTTGGCCCCTTGGCCCCCTCTTGTGCGATCGGATTTAAAGGGTGGCAGCGTTTCTCATTGCCATCGAACCCCTTCATTACGAGGTTTAACCGGAAGAGAGCAACAAAAGTTTCCGTGATCTCGCTATCTTTGAGGAGCCTTATTACGTCTCTCCGTTGGGCGTGACTTGGAAGCTATGTCTTATCATTGCATTCCCCCGCAATGGTGGTGGCAACGAAGAGTTTACCATTCTCTCCGTTTTTCATCCGTTTGGTTGGGGCTGTTGTGTATAATGGTGGCAAAAGAAAAGGGGGATAAGGATGCGAAAAGAATTATTCTTGCCAGCGCTTCTCCATTTTTTCGTGGATTTCTTTTCGGTTTATGCCCTCTTTGCTTTTCATCTTCGCAGCGAACTCGGGGCCATCCTCATCTTGAGCTACGACGCTTTGGCTTTTCTGCCCCAGCCATTATTCGGCGCCCTCTTTGAGAAGAGCAAACATATGGCCTCTCTTGGATCTTTAGGCTGTCTTCTCGTGATCATCGGAGCGCTGATTCCCGAAGCTATCACCGCGATTGTCTTCTTTGGGATCGGTAATGCCATTTTTCATGTTTGCGAAGGAAAACTCGTTCTCGATAAAAGTGAGAAGTCGGCTCCCTTGGGCATTTTCATTAGCTTTGGATCAATCGGACTCGCTTTGGCCCTCAGTTTCTCGAACCTCTATCTTTTCCTATCCTTGCTTTTCGTCTTCATTATCCTTGCAATTCTCAATTGTTTTGTCCCTTATACCAAAGCCATCCCCTTCGTTTATCAAGCTAAGGAAGGTCACAGTTCAACCTTGGTTTTGGCCTTGATCCTTATTGTCGCGGGCGTCTTCTTGCGGGGCTTCTTCGGCCAATACACCGCTTATACGTGGCCAAAGAACGACCTTTCCTCGCTCAATATTTTGTGGGTCGGATTAGCCATCTTCTTTGGCAAAGTTATCGGCGGTTTTCTTCTCGATTATTTTGGTTCGATTCCTTTGATTGTCCTTTCGGCGCTTCTTAGTTTACTTGGTTATTTCTTCCCGTCTTCGTTGGCCCTCTCGCTCGTTGGCGTTGCCGGGGTCAATCTTCTTATGGCGCTTACCATGGAGTTTATGCGGCGGGCGATGCCCTCGTTTACCGCCTTTGGGTTTGGCTTGCTTGCGGCATTCTTGTTGCTCGGCTATGCAGCGGGATTCGCCCTTATAAGTTATGCCGTTTTTCAAAGCTGGCTCGATCCCATTCTGATGGTCCTCAATGCTGCTAGTCTTATCTTTGTTTACGTCATACTAAAGAAAGATGGGCGGCAGCAAACCGCCCTATTGGGCTTGCATCCCAAGGAGGGGAAAGCATGATTAATTTGGTTATTTTCGATGTGGCGCCGATAAATTTCGTCGTTCCAATCTTGCTCTTCGTTTTGTTGCCGGTGGCGGCCGTCATTTGCATCATCATCGCTATCGTGATCATCCGTAAACGCAACAAAAAGAAAAACAAGGCTTTGACCTGTGGGGAGCCTCAAGAGAATAAAGAGGCCAAACAGCCCAAGAAGGGGAAGTAAGTATGTTGATGGTATTTGATGTTGTTCCGATCTCTTCTTCCTCGGCATCGGAGAATCCGGCGGACGCCTTAGCCAACGGCGCGACCTTATCGCCTTTGATTTCCTTATGGCCTTGGATCATCGCGATTCTCAGCCTTGTTCTTGTCGTGGCGGTTTTGGTCGCTCTTTTGATCAAAGAAAAAGAAAAGCATAAAGAATGATTCATCTTCGCATTGCGATCGGGGCGTTATTGACCATCGTTATTGAAGTCCTCTTTTTCTATGCCTTTGGCTTCCGAAGCAAGCGTTTTGTTCTTTCATGCATCTTGATTAATCTTCTTACCAACTATGCTTTAAACTATTGCCTTCTTTATTTGCCCTTTCCTGGGGAAATCTATGTCGGCGAAGTTTTGGTTGTGATTATCGAAGCCCTCTTTTATTTCTCGTTTAACAAAGATAAAAAGGAGGTCATTCCTTTAACGGTGGCTTCCAACATCCTCTCCTTCTTGGTCGGATTGCTTTATTACTTCATCTTGGGCCAAAACGGCCGGCTCCTTTAGGCGCGGATTCATCTGGCAAAAAGTCCGATGGCCTCTGACGAGGCATGGCGACAGAACCGGCTTGGTCCTTCATCAAAAGCGAGAATCGTCTCTCTTTCTCATCCAATTTAAAATGAAGACCGCAAAATTTTGGTTCATTGCTTCTGGTGGGCGCATTTGGCCAGCCCCCGCAACCGCCCTTGCCAAAGAGCATGTCATCATTGAGTTCAGCGAACTGCGGCGCTAAGTCGCCTCGGGCTTTCCTCTCGACTTTTTCGTGAGTAAAACCTCACTTTGACTATGGAGTGAATTTCAACTCAATGGGAAGAGGGCAATCTTGCAAAAGCGGAGGGTTATTTCCATAATGATGATATGAAAGAAAAAATGAATGTTATTTTGGATTCCGATCCTGGCCACGATGACGCCGTTGCCATTCTTTTAGCCGGCAAAGCCCCAGAGATTAATTTGCTTGGAATCTCGACTTGCTCGGGCAACCAAAGCATTGAAAAGACGACCACGAACGCTCTTAATCTTTGCCAATATCTTTCTATTGATGTTCCCGTCGCGGCCGGCTCGCCTAAACCCTTATTCAAAGAACCGATGTATTGCCCCCAGATCCATGGCGAAAGCGGACTGGATGGTTTTACTTTTCCGCCGTTAACGAAGAAGAAAGATGTGCGCCCGGGTGCGGATTTCATCATTGATGCTTGCTTGGCGAACCGCGATGTGATTTTGGTCCCGACCGGGCCGCTCACCAATATTGCAATCGCTCTGCAAAAGAATCCGGAGATCAAATCTCACATCAAGGAAATCATGCTGATGGGCGGAGCGGTTGGCGTCGGGAATGTTACCCCAGCGGGTGAATTCAATATCGTGGTCGACCCTGAAGCCGCTGCGATTGTATTCTCCTCAGGCCTGCCAATCTACATGAATGGTCTCGATGTGACGAGGCAGGTTCTCGTCAGCGACGATGTGATTGAACGGATGGAGAAGATCGGCAACAAAGCCAGCGATCTTTTTGCCCATTTGATGAAACAATACAATATCAACCAAAAGAAGACGTTCCAGTGGCCCAATGGCGGCCCGCTTCATGATCCAGTCACCATCGTCAGTCTACTCGATTCTTCCGTGGTGACGTACGAGTATATGAATGTGGATATCGACGTGTCGAAAGGACCGAGTTATGGTCGGACCAACTGCGATCGGTATGGCTATCTTCATCGGTTGCCGAATGCCCATGTCGCGGTGGCGATCGACCCGGCGAAATATTGGGATGTGATCGAGAAAGTCATGAAGCTCTTCTAATGGCTGACATTTATATTTTGGGTTCCCTCAACATGGACTTGGTGGTCTATTTGAACCGTTACCCACAAAAAGGAGAAACGATTAAGGGCCATTCTTTCCGGACGGGGGCGGGTGGTAAAGGCCTCAACCAAGCCATCGCGGCTTCTAAACTTGGCGGTCATGTCCACTTTTTAGGCGCGGTCGGTCACGATATCTTTGGCGAGGCGATGAAAAAACAACTTTTGACGTACGGCGTCGATATCGCCTCCGTTAAAACCCGCGAGGATATCTCAAGCGGTGTCGCTTTGATCGAGGTTTGTCAAGGCGAGAACGAGATCGCCCTTGATTTGGGAGCGAACGAAACTATTAGTGCGAGCGAAATCGCCGCCTTTTTCGCCGAAGCCAAGCCTGACGATATCTTCCTGACTCAAGGAGAAAATAACCTCGCTGCTATGGAAAAATCCCTGCAAAAAGCTCACGAAATAGGTTTGACCACGATTCTAAATCCTGCACCGGCCAATGGGGGGATGAAGCGTTGCTTTGGGGTGGTGGATTATTTGACTCCGAACGAAACCGAGGCGGCCTTATTGACTGGGAGCCCCCGCATCGAAGAAGCGGGTCCTCGCTTTGGTGTTCCACACGTGATCATCACCCTCGGGGGCAAGGGCTATTACGACTACAGCGCTGAAGAGAGTTATCAACAAAATGCCATCAAAGTAGATGTCGTCGATACGACTGGAGCTGGTGATGCTTTCTGTGGTGCCTTCGCAAACTTCCTCGCCGAGAACATTTCTCGGAAGGATGCCCTCCATTTGGCCAGTATCTACGCTTCGCTTAAGACGACGCGCAAAGGTTCTTCGGCGGCAATGCCCACGCGCGAAGAGTTCAAGGACTTTCTAACGAAAAACGAGGCCCGTTTGGCTTCGCTTATCGCTTAGGGTTTTTATCGCAGACGTGACAATGCCGGCATCGGGGTTCGTAAGCCTCGGCCGCGCCGATTAAGACGACGGGTGAGTCGTAGGCGGCTGGCACGCCATCCACAATCCGCTGCGTCATCGTCGCGGGTTCGCCGCATTTGACGCAGATGGCGGCTAATTTCGTCACGAATTCCGCTTTGGCCAATAAAGCGGCGGTAATTGGGAAAGGCTCGCCTCGGAAGTCGGTATCGAGGCCAGCGACAATCACGCGCTTGCCT
>JBAYEZ010000093.1:0-4686 GCA_041667485.1 Bacilli bacterium | reverse complement strand
GAATGCGCCGGCCAAAGCGTCCCCCACTTCCACGTCCACGTGATTCCGCGCTATCTCGGTGGCGAAGGCGGCTTCCAGCTCACGATGAAGGCCCAGGATACCTCGGGAATGGATTTGCCCTTATTAGCCCGTTCGATTTCCAATAAAATGAGCAAGTAGTCGTTTCACTTCTCTTTGGCTTTTTTTGGTTCCGTTAGGTGTCTTTTCCGCCCCTTGAAGCAAATTTACAAAGTCCGAGCAAATCTCCGCAACCACGAGAGAGAAAGAACTGGTCAGCATCTCAAAATATGTAAGCGCTTACACATCGGCGGATATTCATGCTATATTAGGGGTGAGCTAAGGAGGAAATCTCCCTGAGCAAAACCCTGAGGGAAGGCTCTCCTCCTCAGGGAAAAAGACTCGTATAGCTGTTTCTCGCCAAGGATGGTATCCTGAGGCTCACTACGGAGGAGCGAGGCGAGAAAACGCTACGATAAGGCATTCCAATCCGGCGGTGGGGAATGCCTTTCTTTTTACGAAAAAAGGCCACTCGCGTGGCCTAAAGATCAAAACAAAACTTTCTACTTTTCTTTGTTATAAAGCGGATTGTAGAAATAACGATCATCAATGGTGAAGACCTTCTGGGTCCACTCGCCCGGCGCGATCCCTTGATAAGCCTTGTCAAGGATATTCATCTTGGCATCGAAATCATCGATCACCGCTAAGGCGAGGGCTTCGCGAGTCTCGGGCGGGATCGGCGAACCGAAATCGGGTTGATTATGGTGGGAAAGCACCATGTGTTCCATCACCAGCGGGATCTCGCCCACCATGCCCAAGGCATCGGCGGCTTCTTTAACTTCTGCCTGCATGATGGAAATATGGCCGATCAGTTTGCCTTCGAGAGTGAATTTGGTCGCGATCGGGCCCGAAAGCTCAATCGTTTTACCAATATCGTGAATCAATGTGCCGGCGATGAGAACATCGCGGTTGAGCGAGGGATAGAGCTTGCAGAGCGCTTCGGCGGCGTCGGCCATGCAAAGCGAGTGGTAAAGTAAACCAGAGGCATAGTTATGGTGGTTACGAACCGCGGCCGGATAATCGACATAGGCGTCATAGTGTTTTTTAATCAAATATGTCGTCAGTTTTTTGACATCTTGATTCTGAAGAGAATCCACGTAATCATGGAGTTTCTTGACCAGAATTTCTTTGCTGACAGGGCTCGAAGGAACAAAACGAGTATAGTCGACGCCCTCGAGCGGAAGCGCTTTGGCTTCAAGCACCTTCATCTGCAAGGCATTCTTATAGGAAATGACTTCGGCAACGACTTGGACGATATTGCCCGGAGCAAAGGTTTCTTCGTCGCCCGGCTCCACATCCCACTTCTTCGCGTCCATCGTGCCAGTCGCATCCTGAAAGGAGACGGTCAGATAGGTTTTACCCGCCGCGGTGACACCTTTCGTGCAGGCATTCACCAAGAATTGCGTCTCAGCCCGATCTCCATCTTTTAACTCAGCGACGCTCTTCATAAACAGTCCTCCAATACCCTTTCGATTTCCTCAGAAGAGTAGCCTTTGCTCATCAAGTAGGCAAATACTTTGCTCCTCAATTGATAACCATTATACTTGACCCCATACTTTTTTAGGGTTTTTTCGCAGAGAAGTTTCAGGCTTTTGTCTCCGACGCCCTTCGCTTGCTTATAGCCGCTCACGGCTTCGCGAGCCACCACTTCATCGTAGCCGCGCCGAATAAGGGCCAAGGCCGCTTTCTCTTTTTTACTCTTGAGCGGAAGGCGGGCGAATTTCTTTTCCCAGAGGGTGGCGAGTTTCTCCGCACGTTCTTCTTCGTGCATAAAAGACAAACTGTCGACGATTTCATCGCGGATGCCGTGCTTAAACTTCAACTCTTGGATGATGCGATTGCGCCCATAGAGTTGCGCCTGTTTCCCCTCTTGAAAGTCACGGGCGAATTTCTCATCGTCAATCAAGCCCTGCTGCTTCAAAGAAAAAATCAGGCGACCGATTGTGTCTTCCTCGCCGGTCTTCTTACGGAGTTTTTCGCGGATATCGTGAGCTGAATAAGAACCCTTGTTCACCAAAGAAAGGGCATATTTCCGCAAAGACTCGCTCCGAAGAAAAAGCAAGAGCGAATGATATTCGATGCTCGTAAGCTCCTTGCCAACATAAAGGGGCATCTCGGTGAAAGCATCGGGGCTAAGCACTAATTTTTCCGCTCCAAAAAAGACGACCATTTGGCCTTTTTTGTTCTCTTTGATTGCGGTGATTTTGTGGTTGTTACCAGTTCTTTTTGATGGCGCGTTCATAGACCTCATGGACCCTTGTGTAGAATTTTTCGAGCGAATATGGTTCAATCGCTCGTAAAGCGGCGGCTTTGACCGAGGCGATTTTGCTCGCCCCTAAATTAATAATACTCCCTAGCTTCTTGCTCATGTCATCGGCATCAAGAAAAAAGAATCCGTCTTCGCCATCTCTAATCGTTCCAACGAGCGATTGGTCATACCGGGCAAACAGTAAAAGCGACGACGCCATGGCTTCCATGAAGGTCAAACCTTGGGTTTCCGTGATGGAGGCAGAGACGAAAAGATCGCCTAAAGCATAATAAAGCGGCACACTGTCTGGACTGACGGGACCGACAAAGACAACATGGTCCGCAATCCCTAACGTGACACTCAATTCTTGCAGCTCTTTGAGAGCAGGTCCGCCGCCGACCACCACGAATTTGGTGAGTTTGGCAGGTTTGCCCGCCAAGAATTTTGCGTAGCCTTCGAGACAGAGATCGATCGATTTCTCTTTGGCAACACGACCCAAAGAAAGGATGACATAAGCATCGGGAGAAAGACCATATTGACTCTTGAGTTCTTTGATCTTTTTCGGATCGATATTTTCCCGTTTAAATGCGCTGAAATCGATGCCAGTTGGAATCACGTTCATATAGGCATCGACACCGATACTACGCATATATTCTTGAATTTTGATGCTCGGGGTGATGAATTCATCGGCTCGGCGCGACTTGTAGCGGACGTAAGTGCGGACAATGCCTTTGGCCACCCGATCGAAGTAACCCCGGGTGGCGTAATAGGTGTAATCCTCCATCATTGTGTGAAAGGTATAGACCGTCGCCACGTGGAGGATGTTGGCGGCGATGAAACCGAATTGGCCAACCCCGCCATCGGTTTGAATGTGAATGACTTCGGGCGCGAAATCTTTGATGAGTATCATCGCATCGGCGTTATAGACCGAAGCCCAACGATAGTCATAAAGGTGTTTCATATCGATTCCAGGCAGACGAAGAACATCGCCATCGAGCGAAAGCTCGTTGTTATAAGGGTTGGTCGCCACCACTAAAACTGAGTCGCCATGGGCCTTGAAAATGCGGTAAAGATTGCGAGCGCTCGTGGCGACGCCGTTGATCTCTGGAGGATAGGTATCACTGAAGATTGCTACTCTCATACTTAATCATCAATATCGATGGAATCCCACTTCTTTTTCTTGAGGGTATTCTCATTGCCTTTCTTATTTTTCGCGCTCGGAGCGCTCGGGTCTGTTATCTTGACGGCGGGGGAAGAGTTTTCACGAAGGAAGAATGAATCATCAGAATTTGCATCGGGATATTCTTTGGGGTTAGAAGGGTTGAGGGGCGTTTGAATCCGCTTTTGCAGTTCTTTGCGCGAAAGCTGTTTGGTCTCGTAAAGGGTATCAGAAGAAAGCTTCCGTTCATCGAAGGTAGCCATCTGGAGATCGACGAAGGTCTGGCGATTGGCGTAATGAAAGTCCTCGTGAGGCCTGGAATGATAAAGGGCGGCGAAGAAACCCGAGACCACGACGACAAGATGGAAGGTGGCGACCCGCCACAAAATGTTGGCGGTCGCCATGTTGGCTGAGGCAGTCCGGACAATCTGAAGCGAACCATTGACGACCGCGGCGGTCTCAACATAGTAATTCGAATACATCGCCGCGAAGAAAAGTTCGGAGACGCCAGCGCTGCCTGGCAACGGGAAGAGGCCAGTCACCATTTGGTGGAAAGCACTCCGGAAACAGGAATCCAACATCAAGGACAAATCGAAGGTAGCCCCATAGCCATAGGCATCAAGAGCCAAGCCAGCGAAATACGGAATCGAAGTCCGGATGATCATGATGACAAAGAAAAGCGAAAAGATGAGAATCGTGACCGGAACATTGGCTTGAAGACGCTTAAGCTCAATTTTGAAATTTTCAACCTGTACCCGAAGATTCTCACGGGTTTTGTCGGGATTTTTGACAATATGAATTTTCGCAAGCAAGCCGATGCCATAATGCATGATGAAGTTATGGAACTTGTGGGAATAGCTCATCAAGAAGAGAAGGGCAATGACCGAAAGGTTGAGACCGAATCCGATGATGATTAACGGCAACATCGATACCGTGCCATCCCAGCCGAATAAGGAGAAATTCGGAATTTGAAAGCTCTTGATGGCCATGATGGTATCCCATTGAAAAATAATGGCGATGATATCGAAGAAAATAAGGACCACCTGATAGATGATAAACCACATGACCATGATCGAAGCCGCGTTGGAGACCTCAATCCCCTGCTTCTTCATCGTGTAAACCTGCATGACCTGACCGCCCGAAGCGCCGGGAGTGACGTCGTTATAGAAAGCGCCGATCATCGCGTTCGAGACGCCTTGGTGCCATTTGTAGTGCCGGGTAT
>JBAYEZ010000092.1:0-4789 GCA_041667485.1 Bacilli bacterium | reverse complement strand
TCCATTTTTTGGATTGATCGAATAGTCGTAGGCGGAAGAACCGAGGAAGAAAACGCGCGAAGCGGATTCTGAAATTACGGAAGATAAACTACTCATCGAGTCAATGGTTCTCAAACCAGTATCGACTGTTCGATTGGGATGGATCAAAAGGGCTCTCGCGGTTTTCGTGCCGATGCGGGCGCAAGACGTTTGGTGGGAGTGAAAGAAAAAGCAAAAAGCTTCTCGTCTTGATTTGAAAGGATGTTTTCTGAAATCCTCTTTTCAATCATGGAAAAACTGCGGGGTAGGATTTCGCGCCATCGCGAAAGAATCGGTGAAACGATTGCTTTTAAATCGCGACGATAGGCATCCCGCTTCTTTTGAATCGGTTGAAAATAATTGGCGTCGTCTAGTGATAGGCAACTTTCGGCGAGCCGATCGTAGCTATCGGGGCTTCTTTCCCCTCATCGGGGCTTCGTCGGATTAGCTTGTAAACCCTGTAGCGGCGAGCGTAGACCAGGACGTACTCGGATGCGTTCATCTCGAGGTAATCCTTGATGTCATAAAGATAACGTTTGAAGGTGATGGGGGAAATTTTCTCGCGGGAGAGAACATCTTCCTTGGCGACTTTTCGTTCTTCGAGCAAGCGCTCATAGATCCATAGCAGGATCTGCGCTTTTCCGTTTTTCTTCTTTTTCATTCCTGATTCTCCTAAGGGTGAAGGGGGATCCGAGGGTTCCCCGAAAAAGGCGTGAATCTCTCATTGGGATCTCTCCGTTCTTCTTCGTTGCTATTATTGAATCGGAAGTGCTAAGAAAGTGCCAAAACGAGGAATTATTTTGCTCTCTTCGACAAAACAGAGAGTTGGGCTGGCGCTTTTAATGATATTGAAAGACCCTCTTTCCGAAGAGAAGAAGGGAAAAGATGTCCGAAAGCAAAAGCGGAAAAGAAAAGAAAAAATTTACCTATGGTAAGCGTTCGTTTAAGCGATTAGACTAATCCTATGAATACCCATGTCAAGGAAGCCGGTTTCGGTAAACGCCTCATTGCCTATCTCATCGATGCCGTCTCAGTCATTATTCCGACAGTCATTCTTTTTAATTTTGTCACTTCGACCTATTTCTTCAATGCGATTGGTGGGGGTGAAGCCGTTCAGGAAATGTATCGGTTCGCCGCGGATTCGGAACTTCTTGACCCCAACTATGGCGGCGATGGCAAGATTTCCTCGGTCAACATCTATTCTTTCACCGATACCATCGGGATGTCGAACACCCCAAGCGTTCAGAAGAAGGCCGGCTACGAAGAATACTATGACCGGGCTTGGTATTACTACACCACTTTTATTTATCAGGATCATCAGACAAACGGTCGTACCATCGAGATGGCCAATACCGACACCTACGGGACCAAAACTTTCAGCGCCGATGATTATTTCAGCTACTTTGAGCGGAAGGTGATGCTGCTCCCCGATCCGGCCACGATTACCGACGTGACGGCCGAGAGCCAACTTGCGGGCGACAAGTCGCCGTATTTCAAATATGCCCTCAATGATGCGGGAACGGCGGTCGATATCCGCAAGAAGCCAGTTCTTCTTTCAAAGGTCGATCTCACGAAGAACGATACATTAAGCTCCCTCAATACCTATATGTATAATTCAGCCGGCACCAACGGCGTCTACGGCATCTATGGCACCGCGGTGATGGATATGACGGGCGAGGCTTCTTCCTCGTCGGTCCAAACCTATTACTCGATTCGCTATTCGACGCAGAACAAAGACATTTGGCTCTCGGCCTTAATCGTTTTCGCCCCGCTTCAGCTGATTTTCTTTTTCGTGATTCCGCTTTGCCGCAAGAAGGGCGAAACCTTAGGCAAGATGGCGATGTCGATTGCCGTAGTGAAGTCCGATGGCTTTAACGTCACCTGGAAAGAGAAACTCATTCGGCAGTTTGCGGTGGCCACCTTGGGAATGCTCGTGATGCTCCCGTGGGCCTATATCGGCGCGACGCTTTACGTCTTGTTCGCCGTCATTGATTACATGGTTCTTGTAATGAGCAAAACCCACCAGTCGCTTCATGATCGGCTCGCCAAGACGATGGCGGTCAGCAAAAAAGAGTCGCTCTTTTTCGACAATGAGGATTCGATGAGGGAATACGCTTCGACTCACCTTGACCAGTTCCCCGAATTGCAAAACGAGAAAGAGGATGCCGAGGTGGCCGCGATTGCTCAGGCGGATTCGATCCTCGATCTTTCCACTCTCAATAAGAACCGCGAAGAAGCCGTTCACATGACCTCCTTCGATGAATACGAAAAGAAGGAAGACGAAGAAAACGCCAGCAAAACCCTTGCCGATCAGCCGAAAGTCAATTTGACGAAGGAAGACGATCAGCCTGAACTGGCAAGCGATGAGCAAGCGATGAAAGATTTAGCGGCTCTCGAAGGCGGGAAACCCGATGAGAATGGCGAAGCTGTCCCCGCCAAAGAAGAAACGTCCAAAGATGAAGGCGCAAAGAAATAAGAAAGCCCGCTACAGAGGATATATGCAGCAGTATCTCTATAAATACAAAAGTGGCGATCTCCGCGATTTCATTTCGTTGAAGAACGACAAGCTTTGGGTTCTCAATTACGAACGGCAGAACGATCCGTGCGATTTGATGATTCGCGTCAATAAAGAAATGGTGCTCTCGGCGGGCTACAGCGAAGAGACGATTCATTCCTCGCTTTTGCCTTTTCTCAAAGCTCTTTACCGCGCTTCGTCGATTATTTCTTTCGGCAAAAAGCCCAACAATCGGGTCCTTTGGGTCGCCTATGCCGATGGTTATCGCGGTTTTGCCATCAAATATGAAAGCCAAGCCGTTGAAGAGGTGCTCAAGGGCATCCTCAATCAGAACGAGGCTTTAGGCGAGGTAAAATATGGCGAGGCCTCGACCGATGTCACCTGCTATTTCTTATCTTTTCTTCAGCAAAAATCTTTCGCGCTCTCTGGCCCAATCCCCAACCTCTTTGGCAAATCAAAGAGCTGGGAGCAGGAGGGGGAGATCCGTTACTCCTTAGGCGGCGCATTCTATCAGGACGAATTCGATTGTGAGAAAGGCACCGAGATTGGCCCCTTGAAAGCTAGCGCCGTTTACGTGGGCTTCCGCAGCGAATTAAAAGATGACATCAAACAGCTCTGCTCTCGCAAAGGAATCCCATGCTTTGAGTGCTCGCCTGATTTCTTTGGTGACCCGGAAGAGGATTGCATCCGCCAACTCGTTTAACCTCATGGAAGAAACCAAGCTCCTTTCAATTCAGGCAAATACCCTCGACATTTTTCCGTTAAATAAGCCAAAGCGGATTCTTTTGGCTTTAGCCGATTACTTTCTTTATTTCATTTTCGGGATTTTCATCTTCACCGTTGCCAGCTTCCCTCTCACCCGCCTGGCGGTCAACGCTGACGACCTTGAAAAGCAAACCAACACGAATGCCAGCGCGGAAATGAGTTTGCTTTATGACAACAAGCTTTTGTCGCAAGAAGTGGCGGGCACCGCGGATTTCAATGCGGATTTAGCCTATACCCAAAAACAGTTCGTTATGGGCGCATTGCAAAGCGATAGCGAGGGGAATCCTTTCTATGTTTTCTATGTCAACAAACTCGGCGCCAGCGTTCCCGAACTTGTTGAAAAGTACAAAATCTACGACAAAACCCCATTCTTTTCTTCAGATCTCGCCTCGAACGGCCTACCTAAGTTCGTCGAGAAATATCAAAACGAATTCACCCCGCTTCTCGACCCGAAGGACAGTCTCACCGAAGAGGCCAAGAGCGACTACAGCGCCTTTTCGAGCTCCTTCTTTCTGCCCTTTTATCACGCCCTATTCCAAAACTTGACGACGGGGGAGGGACTAAAGGCGGACGATCCGCTTTTGGGCTATCGGAGCCTTGTTGAGGCTAATGCCGCTATCAAACAGCGGCTCGATTTGGCGTTGATTATCGCCTGCTATGCCACTTATTTTTTCACGGGATCTATCCTCTTCATCCTCGTTCCTCTCGTCAACTCGAAAGGGAAGACGCTTGGGATGGTTCTCCTAAGAGAGGTGCGGCTTGGCAGCGACAATCTTTGGATTTTGCCGCGAGGCGAACGGGCGCTGATGAGCGTTTATCAGGCGGTGCTGAATCTCTCCTTTATCCCCTTCTTGCCCCTGGCCTATTTTGCCAGCGTCAGCAATCTCTTTGATCTTCCCGCTCTCGACATCGTCGCCTTGATTTCGCTCCTTTTTGCCATGGCAAGCCTCGTTGTGCTGCTTTTTCACCCTTACAATAAAGACCTTCTCGATATGGCTTCCCGAAGCGTGGTCGTCACTGACGATGACTATCTGGCAATTGAAAAAGCGAGGGCCTATGGAAGAAAAAGCTGAACCCCAAAAAATCGAATATTTTCACCCGATGTTCCATCGGCGGATTTTCGCTGATCTTATCGACGCCTTATTGATGCTGACGTTGGCGATCCTCCTCTTTGTCGGCTTCCGGGCCGCCCTTTTGGCGAGCCCCGAAAGCCAGATGCGGAGCAAACGGATGGAAGAAAACCGCTCCGAGAGTGGCCTCTACGTTGAGAGCGATGGGCAATTTTCGCTCCTTTCGGCCTATTATCCCGGCAATTCGGATACGCTTTCGAGTCAAGAGGTCATGAACAAATACGAAGAAGGTCTAACGAAGTTCTTCACTTTTTTAGGCGGCAAAGTTTCGTCCGAAGCCCAAAATACCGTCGAAGCGGACTACAACGGGTTCCGTTTATCCCTCCGTTACGATGACGTTCCTTATTTTGTCGAAAGCGGG
>JBAYEZ010000091.1:0-4791 GCA_041667485.1 Bacilli bacterium | reverse complement strand
GGTCTAACATGTCTCCCTGTCACGGAGAAGATCGGGGGTTCGAATCCCCCATGGTCCGCCAATCCATCATCACACGTGGCCCGGTAGCTCAGCTGGTAGTAGCACAGCCCTGAAAAGGCTGGTGTCGCCGGTTCGAACCCGGCCTGGGCCACCACGTCAAAGGCGAAGGAGGAATTGATATTCCTCTTTTTTTGTAAAATGAGTGAGCATTAAATTGAACGGAAGGATACTGCCGTCGATTCCTTTTATAGGCTTCCCCCGACTGTTCCCGATATAGAAGAGCTGATCCTCGCTAAAGGAAAATCAAAGCGAAATCATTGATGAAAGTTTCGATTATGAACCGAAAAGCATGCCGCGAATAATGCTGGCTTTTGACTTGGAAACCGCTCCTCCTGATTCCCAATTATATTGGGAGGATGTTCCTCAGTATCCCATAGCGTGGGTGAGTCGAAAAAAGGGGCGTGAACGAGGCTGCGATCCGTTGATGCTCCCCCCGGGTGGGTTCGCCTACCATAACGCAAAAGGCCGATGTTATGCCAGCAAAGTCAAGAAGCCAATGCGTCACGTCGGTGAAACCTCCGCTACTTCGCCTTCTTTATTCGAGTTATGAGGGCGCTACTTCAAGGCTATTTCGGTGATAAATTCTTTCTTTTGCGTTCAAGAAACTTATAATAAATCTCAACGGAGAAACATCATGAATCATGCGGCATTAATCACGGGCGGCTCGAGCGGATTCGGCTACTGCTTAGCGCGCGAATTCGCTAAAAACGGCTATAACATCCTCATCGTTTCTCACAACTCGGCCGCCAACGATGATGCGGTGGCGAAGATCAAAAAGGATTTCAGCGTTGAAGTCCGCTCCTTTTCCATCGATCTTCGCGAGGACACCTCGGCGGAGGCGGTCTATGGTTTTTGCCGGGAAAACAGCATCGAAGTCGAAGCCCTCATCAACAACGCCGGGGCCGGAAATTACGGGCCGTTTGCCGAATCTTTCATCGACGATAACGAGGCGATCGTCCAACTTGATGTCATCACCTTGATCGATCTCACCTATTTGTTTTTGCACCACATGCTTGAGATGGGCAAAGGCTATATCATGAACGTTGCCTCGACCGCGGCATTCCAGCCTGGGCCCAATGTCGCCGTCTTCTATGCCTCCAAAGCCTTCGTCGAGAGTTTCACCGAGGCGATTGCCGAAGAAAATCGCCGCTCAGGCATCACGATTTCCGCTTTTTGCCCCGGCCCGATCGCCACCCCTTTTTTGAAGAACGCTGGGATGGACCGTTCCGTCCTTATCGAGAAATTCAAGCCCGGCGATCCTGAGAAATTAGCTCGCTACGCTTACAAAAAAATGATGGCGGGGAGGGTTGTCATCGTCCCTGGCGGCAAAAACAAACGCCGCGTTTTCGCCACCCGATTTTTCTCCCGTTCAAGCATCCGCCATATGATGGCGAAGATCACCGCCCCGAAAAAGAATTAAGAATCCCCGAATTCGCAAGAAAGGATCGACCATTGTTGGTCTTTTCTTTCGCTTGCCCACAAAAAGGTCTAGACTACTCCCGTTTATGGAATGGTGGGCTCTTTCTCTTTCGCTCCTCGCCGTCATTGGCATGCTGCTGATGCTGGCTTTTAAGAGCGAGATCAAAGTCGGGAAAGTGCGTTTTGATACTTTTTGGGCGCCGCCTTTTCTTGCCGCGGTCATTCTCTTGGCAAGCGGTTTGCTCCGCCCCGATTATTTTTGGAGCATGCTGACCTCTCAGAGTGCGATAAATCCCTTGCAGATTCTTGTTCTTTTCATTTCGATGACCTTTCTTTCGATTGTGCTCGATGAAGCGGGCTTCTTCGCTTTTCTTGCCGCGAAAGCGGTCCGTTTCGCCAAGGGGAGCCAATTCCTTCTTTTCTCAATCCTCTATGCTCTCACGAGTTTTCTCACCATCTTCACCAGCAATGACATCATCATCTTGACCTTCACCCCATTTTTGGTCTTTTTCAGCAAGGAAGCCAAGGTCAATCCGATCCCTTATCTCGTCGGGGAATTCGTGGCGGCGAACACCTGGAGTTTGCTTTTCCTCATCGGCAATCCGACTAACATTTATCTCGGTGCGTCCTTTTCGTTGACCTTCACGTCCTATTTCCTCGCCATGTGGCCCTCGACCGTGATGGCGGGCATCGTCAGTTATTTCATCATGATTCTCCTTTTCATCAAGGCGCTCCGCGAGCCTCTTTCCCTCCAGCTCGAAGAAGCGAAAATCAAGGATAAATTCCTTTTGGCTTCTTCGTTGAGTTGCCTCTCCGTCTGCATCCTCCTCCTCGTCATTTCGAGTTTCCTGAATTTGCCGATGTGGATCATTGCCGGCGCCTCGGCGTTCCTTCTTTTTCTCCTCGCTGGGATTTATTCGCTTGTCCACAAGGATCGCTCCGCTTATCTCGCTCGTTCTTTGGCCCGCTTGCCCTATCCGATCATCCCGTTCATTCTCTCGATGTTCGCTTTGGTGATGGCGCTTAAAGAAAACGGATTAACCTTGCAAATCGGGATGTTTTTGTCCCGAATGGACGAAGTGTGGGGTTATGGCTTTTCCTCCTTGCTCGTCTGCAATTTGATCAACAATATTCCGATGTCGGTTCTCTATACGGAGGTGATCCGCGATGCCGGGGCTTCCTTGCGGGCGGTCTATGCCTCGATCATCGGCAGCAATATCGGTGCCTTCCTTTCGCCGGTTGGGGCCCTCGCTGGCGTGATGTGGATGAGTATCCTCAAGCGGCATGGCATTTCGTTCTCCTTTTTCGACTTCGTCAAGTATGGCGTCGTGATTGCCATCCCTACGATGGCGGCCGCTTTGGCGGGCCTCTATCTCTTTGCCTGAAAGGGCTTTCATCCTAACAATTGACGGGTCTATCTATCTATTTGATAGATAAAGATTAAGATACTCTCGCTATGCCCGCAGAACGCAAGGGAATGAAAGCTCTCGAAATCTGGAAAGGGGAAGTCGACCTCACCAGTGGCAACCTCTTCTGGAAGATTATTCTTTTCGCCTTGCCCGTCATGATTTCGTCGCTTCTCCAACTTCTTTACACGACCGCCGACCTTTTTGTCGTCAGCAATTTCGGCGGAGGAACCTATCCGATGGCCGGGGTTGGCAATAACGGATCGCTCATCAATTTGATGGTCAACACCTTCGTCGCCGTCAGCGTCGGGGCGAACGTCGTGGTGGCCCGCTACAAGGGCGAGCGGAATAAGGAAAGCGCGATCAAGGCGATGAACGCCGGAATGCTGGTCGCCGTGATCCTCGGGCTTTTGGTCGGTATCGGCGGCTACTTCTTAGCGGAGACGGTCCTCGTTGCGATGGGGACGAAGCCTGAAATTCTCCCCTATGCCGTCGCTTACCTCAAAATCTATTTCATCGGTTTGCCCTTTCTCATGGTCTTCAACTTTGGCAGCGCCATTTTGCGGGCCCTTGGCGATAGCAAACGCCCGCTTCTCGCCCTCTTCATTTGCGGCCTTATCAACATCGGCCTCAATTTCCTTTTCGTTCTCGGCTTCGGGATGAATAGCGGCACTTCGAGCGTCGAAGCGGTGGCTTGGACCACAGTCATTTCCGAGGCTCTCGAAGCGGGTTTGACGATGGTATTCTTGCTTGACAAACATTACGGTTTCGTTCGGATGAGCCTTCGCCATTTCGTCTTCGATGGGAAGAGCTTATGGGAAGTGCTGAGAAACGGCGTTCCCGCCGGGATCGAAACCTTAATCTTCTCGATTAGCAACGTCGTGATTCAGGCCGCGGCGAACAAGTACCTGACGCCTTCGGCAGTGGCTGGCAATACGGCAAGCGATAATCTCGAAGGCTATATCTTCTGCGTCCTCGAAGCCTTTGCGGTGGCCCTCGCCAGCGTCTCGGCTCAGAATTTGGGGGCCAACAAAAAGGAAAATCTGCGCAAAACCCTTCTCTACTCCTTTTCGATTATCACCGTGCTTGGGCTTCTTCTCGGCGGGATCGCCGCGATTTGGCGAGGGCCTCTCATCGGCATCTTAATCAAGGATTCTCCATCGAACAATTTCGTCTACCAAGAGGCCTTGGACACCGGAGCCTCCCGGCTTTTGATGATGGGCTTAACCTACGTTTTCTGCGCCATGATGGATGGCTATTCGGGCTATCTCCGAGGGCTTGGCCATTGGCTGGCTCCGACCATCGTCACCTTTGTGTGCGCTTGCTTATTCCGCCTTTTTTACGTTTTCGTTCTCGTCGATCACATCCCGGCGATGCAGAATGTCCTTTGGCTCTACGCCGCCTATCCATTTTGTTGGGTCTTGGCCGCGGTGATTTACACGGCGATACTTCCTTCGTTTCAAAAGAAAGCCTATGCCGCGATTGATGCGCGGCTGGCTTTGCAAACTGAACGGAGCAAAGCATGAAAGAGAAACTCAAACGTTATAATCCTTTCGGTGCCGAAATCGATCTCACGAGCGGCAACCTCTTTGAGAAGATGATGCTTTTTACCATCCCGATTCTCCTCCTGTCCCTTTTTCAGCTCCTCTACTCATCGATGGATCAGGTCGTGGTCACGAATTTCGGCGGGGGCACCCCGAGTTTTGATGCGATTGGCTCCAATTCCTCTTTGATCAACCTCTTGATTGGCCTTTTCGTTGGAGTGAGCGTCGGCGCCAATGTCGTGGTAGCGCGGGCAAAAGGCGAAAAGAATTCTGAAGTGGCGCATCGGGCGATTGAAAGTTCGATGGTTCTTTCGGTGATTTTCGGCGTGGTGGTCGGCATCGCCGGCTACACGATGTCCCCG
>JBAYEZ010000090.1:0-4804 GCA_041667485.1 Bacilli bacterium | reverse complement strand
AGTAAACAAGCGTTGACGCCATAGATACGGACATGATCCACTTTTATCTCGCAAGGCACCAACGAATCGGGTGAAAGCGCGCAACCATCGAACTGAAAGGCGTGAGGGAGGATTAATTGAACGGGGCGTCGTCATTCGCCGTATAGATAGTCGAATGGCGGGGTTTATACAAAAAACTGCATTCAACCTCGAGGTTTTATTACAACCCCTTTGAATAGGGAGCTAAAGCGATTTCAGAAGCTTTTTCTTCTTGGCGAATAGTGTCAATAATTCTTCATGAGGTTCATTAGGATAACCTTTGAGGAATCTCTCGCCATCCCATGGTTTCGATTTTTCGATATGCATCAAGGGAAGAGGCCGGATTTGCTGACAATAATGGCGAATAATGGTGTCTTCCGTGAGCCCTCTTTGCTCGTTATAGATCCGCGGCAAAAGGAGAATCTTCTCTTTTTGGCAGCGGTTGAGCGCTTCTTGGTCAGGCATTGTGAATTTATGGGTGTTAAGAAGATGGCGCCCTTCTTTTAAAAGGCCATCTTTTCGAATCGCCTTCAGATCAAAAAGGATGACGCCGGAGTTGCAATAATGAGGGTCGAAGACTTTGCTGAAGACCGCATCGGGGACCATCGCCCGATCATTGCCATCGAGGTCAATCCGAAACAAGGTTGAAGGATCTTTCTCCACCACCGTATCGGCATCAAGATAGACCAGATGGTCTGGAAGACGAGGTTCGAGATCGAAGAGCATCCGCAGCATCGAATAAGGTGTGTAGGGGGTATCTAGGTTAGGCGAAGATGCAAATTCTTGGAGAAATAACGCCCTTTCATCGAGAAGAATCACCCGGCTCTCGCTATTCTTTTCCTGAAGAATTTTCTCATAAAGCGCCCGCTCTTTTTCCTGGAGAGGGCGAAACTCGGGCGATAAGAAAGTAAAATCGGCGGTGATGAGATAAACCATTAAGGGTTCATCGCTTTTTTCTCGATAAGAAAGGAGAGAAAGGAGAAGTCCCTCAGCCACCGCTTCGTTTCCGCAATAAGAGACCTGATTCATAAAGTGGCTCCATTGTAGCCGTTTTACTGAAGAATAAAAGGAGAAAAGTGTGGGTTTGCAAATAGCGATAAATTGGCCTATTATCCCCTATAGATATGAAGGATTTATCCCCGATCGTCAGCCATAACTTAGCCGAACTCCGCAAAGGACGCAGCCTCACCCAAGGCCAGTTGGCGGAAAAGTTCGCCTATTCCGATAAATCCATCTCCAAATGGGAACACGGCGAAGCTTTACCTGACCTCAATACTTTGCAAGAGTTAGCAGACTTTTACGGGGTCACCCTCGATTATCTGACCCACGTCGAAAGCGATATTTCGCTTCAGGAACGCGGCAAAAACGACCCGATTGCTGAAAAGGTCAACAAGTCGATCATCGCCGCCTTGAGCGTCACCTTCATTTGGACGATCGCCATCTGCGCGCTCGTTGCTTGCGTTCTTTTTGAAACCCGTTGGCCTTATTGGCTTCCCTTGATCTGGGCAGTTCCTTCCAGTTTCTGCGACCTATCCTGGTTCAACCACAAATGGGGAAAAACCGAATGGAGTTTGCCCCTACAGCTTTGTTTTATCTGGACTTTTGTCAGCGCAGCTTATGTTGAAGTCGGTATGGATTTTGCCAATCAGGGCTGGCAGCTTTGGATCATCCTTCTCCTCGGAGTGCCCCTCACCGTCGCCCAAATCTTCTACCAACGGCTCAAAAAGACCCGTTAGAAGATCCGCTTCTGCGTGACTTTATCGAAGAGGTGAACCTCTTCTTTGACGAAAGAAAGATAGCCCGTATCACCATTTTTAATCAGCTCATCCGCGCTTACGCGGGCCACGACTTCTTTTTTCGAGAGCTGGAAATGAATCGAATACTCCGCACCGAGAAGCTCCGCAACATCCACTTTGACTGGCAGTGGGGTTTCTTTGCTTTTTGAGAAGGCCATGTCTTCGGGGCGGATGCCGAAATAGAAATCCGCAACTCCCGTCGCAAGGAAACCCTCCGCTTCGATGAGTTCCTTCCGCTCAGCGCTAAGAAGATCGTCGACGCTATAAAGGACCGTTTTCTTTTCTTCGGGATTCAGATGATTGAGACGGGCGATATCTTGGTCAAGGAAACGCTTCCGTTCCGCAAAATACGCTTTGGTCGCCTGGATTTGTCCCTTTGAAAGAATCGCTTGCTTCTCATCGGGGAAGCTGATTTTGCCCTGATCATAATGAGCAGGCAAAATGTTCATCGTCGGCGAACCCATGAAAGTGGCAACGAAGACGTTGGCAGGCGAATCATAGACCTCGTGCGGAGTTCCAATCTGCTGGACTTTGCCCTTGTTCATCACCATGATTCGATTCGCCATCGTCATTGCTTCGGTCTGGTCGTGAGTGACATAAATCATCGTGTTACCCAACTCCTCATGGAGGCGGATAAGCTCGCTTCGCATCTGGACTCGCAGTTTGGCATCGAGATTACTTAAGGGTTCATCAAGCAAGAAAATCTTCGCGTGGCGGACCACGGCTCTTCCAAGAGCGACCCGTTGGCACTGGCCACCGGAAAGCTGGGTAGGTTTCCGCTGAAGATATTCGGTAATTTGAAGCTTCTTTGCGGCGTCTTGAATCCGCTCATCGATTTCTTGTTTCGTGAGAGAGCGGCGTTTGATGAGGGATTTCCCATTCTTATCGAGAACTTGATTTCCGGCCGCATCGCGAACGAATTCCCGAGTTTTCAATCCTTCAAGGCCAAAAGCCATGTTCTCGTAGACGCTCATATGGGGATAGAGAGCATAGCTTTGGAAAACCATGGCAACTCCTCGGTCGATCGGGGCTAAATTGTTCGCATATTCGCCATCGATGTAGAGATCGCCCGAGGTGATATCCTCAAGGCCAGCCAGCATCCGCAAGGTGGTGGATTTGCCACATCCCGACGGCCCGACCAAGACGATGAATTCGCCCTTCTTGATATCGATCGACAAATCGCTGACCGCTTGAACGCGATTGGAATAAATCTTGTTGAGATGCTCGGCGGCGACAAAGACGCCAGCCGGCGCCTTCTTCTCATCATGCTCGTGCGCTTTTTGATAGGCGCTCACCTGAGCATAGTTCGCATTTCGCTTCTTCAACTCTTCCTCTTCTTCGTCAAGCATTGTTTGGAACTGAGCCTGTTTCTTCGCTTTCTTTTTCGCGTTCAAAGCGGCGCCTTGTTGTTTCGCGTCGCTCTTTTGCGCGGCAATCGGAGTCGGTTTTGCAGGGGATTTTTTGGAAAACAGAGGCATGATGGAACCCTCCTTACGCTTGGGAATAGAGACGGACGTAATCGACCTTCATCTCGGCGCTCACGAAATCGGCATCAGGCGTAGTATGGGCGGAATCGAAGTTGCCGCCCACCGCCAAGTTCAGAATGAAGTGAAACGGCTTGTTGAACGGAGCGTTGTCATCCGTCGTATAGATGCTTCCATTGGCCGGATGCCATTCCCGTTTGAGAACCGTGAAAAAACTGACACCATCGACATACCAAGTAACCTGCTCTTTTTCCCATAATACCGCGTAGGTGTGCCATCCGGTAATATCTTGATCACCATTCCGCTGGCTAAAGGAATGGGATTTACTTTGATAAGAATCCGCCGAGGAGGTCGCTCCGCTATGGTGGAGAGCACCCGAGGTCGTCCAAGCGGACGAACCGCGGTTTTCCATGATGTCAATCTCGCCGCTCGTTGGCCAACTGCCATTTTCCGGCAACATCCAAAAAGCCGGCCACATCGCGTTTTGAGCCGGAAGAGAGATCCGGGCTACGCAGAAACCATAGGTCGTTGATTCTTTGCGCTGCGTCACCAAGCGAGATGAGGTATATTGATTGTTGCCTACCCGCTCCTTCTTCGCGGTGATCGTCAAATAGCCATCGTTCACGGTCGCATTGTCTTTTTGGTAATACTCGAGTTCGTTATTGCCCCAGCCACCGCCACCTGTAAGCGGCGTCCAAATCGTATCGTCGAGTTCGCTGCCATCGAATTCGTCACTCCACTCAAGTTTGTAGCCATCCGGGACGCCCGAATCGGCAGGGCCGCTGCTCTTGCTCCCACAGCTTGAAAGAAGAGACAAGGCCAAAAGAGGAAGGATTTGCAACGTTTTCTTGATTTTCATTTTTGATAAACCCTCACATAATCGATATCCATGGCGGCGCTAGAGAAATTATCAGGAGGCAAAACTCCACCATCGTAATTGCCGCCGACCGCCAAATTTAAAATGATATAAAAAGGGGCGCTAAATGGAGCCGGGCCGTTGTTATAAGCGTCATTGCCGTTGACCCATGTTGCCTTATCGACAGTGTTGTAGACATGACCATCGGCGGAGAATTTAATGACGTCGGAGGTCCATTCGACCGCATAGACATGCCAATGATCAATGCTGGTAGATAAAACGTAGGATCCTGTGTGATAAGCATCGGCACCTGAGGTGTTGGCGCTATGGGTCGTTCCGCCCACCGTATAGGGTTCCCGTCCCCGGTTTTCCATGATGTCGATTTCGCCAGAGGTCGGCCAGCCTTTTTTCTGATAAGTGCTTTCGGGAAGCATCCAAAAAGCCGGCCACATCCCTTGAATCGCCGGAAGTTTGATCTTGGCGGCCACATAACCATAAGTCGTCGAAACCTTGCCATGACTCCGAATCCGACTCGAGGTGAAGTCATATGATGTTGAGCCAATCGTCGTTGTCTCGCGTTTGGCGCTGATATGAAGCGAACCATCGTTCACGCTTGTGTTGGCGGCTTGGTAATTTTCCTGTTCGTTATT
>JBAYEZ010000089.1:0-4816 GCA_041667485.1 Bacilli bacterium | reverse complement strand
CAGGATGCGAAATTGCCTACGATCTCTTCCTCAAAGGGAAGAAGGTGGCGATCGTTGAAATGAAGGATGATCTGATGGCCCAAACAGGGGTTCGCATGGCCAACAGTACCTATCTTCGCGACTATTTCGCCTACAAGAAAATCCCGGTCTACCTCGAAAGCAAAGTCAAAGCCATCGGCGACAAGGAATTGACGGTGGCAGGCAAAGACGGGAAAGACTTCATTCTTCCCGCCGATTCCGTCATTATGTCGGTAGGCTACATCCCCGCCCCGCTTTTCCCAGCGAGTAAACACGTCCACCTCGTAGGCGATTGCTCAGGGATCGGCAACCTCCGCAGCGTTGTCTGGAAGGCTTACGAAGTCGCGATGGCTATTTAGCCAAGGAGAAAACTCATGGAAGAAACCCGCCATCCTGTTCAAGCCCTCGTCTGGGGGATCATCATGCTCGTCGTTTCGGCGTTGGGACCCTTATTCCTCATCGCCCCCACCGTCCTCGATATCGTCTTTATCAGCTACAGCACTCCCGGGGTCCAAATCACCGCGGGGGTCATCGGCATTATCCTCGGCTTATTGGCTGGCTTCGGCGCCATCGCCGTCCTCATCATGCGCGGAGCGACCTCGAATCTCTACCATAACAGTTACGACGACGGCCGCTTCCGCTCAGGGAGCACCACCCGCGGCATCGCCTTCCCGATCGCGGTTATCACCTTGCTCTGGGCGATCATCGTCGTCATTTTGGCCGCCCTCATTCTTTCTGGCGTCTTCCACTAAAGATAAAGAAGCGATTGAAATCCACCGCAAAACCGCGGTGGATTTTTCTTTCCGATCGTTTTTGGAGCCAAAGGCAATTCTCCCAGCGAAAGAACGCTCTTCTGATTAAATGGAGTAGAAGGAACTATCGAGGTTGAGGGCGATATACGCCCGATAGACCAAAAGGACTTCATCTTCGAGGGCCTCGAAGGCTTTCGGATCGAGCGGGTGGTCGAGGGCGATCAGATAGCGCCCATGGTAATCGTCGAAATAGACATAGACCTTGTTGGCCCGGAAGCGGGCGGAAAGCTTGACGCCGTAATCGGCATTGATCGCCTCGACCGCTTGGATCATCTTCGAAGAAAGGAGGTTCATCCCCTCCACTTCCTTGTTGGCGGTCACGTCGTGGGTGGCATCGAAGGAAGCGGAGTTGCTTTTGAGCCGAATCAGCAACCGTTTCTTCTTGAAGTAAGAAGGGCTTCTTTTATCCTTCATGATCATCTCGAACGGAAACTCGTGAGGCAAAGTGAATTTGACGTAGCGGCCTTGGATTTCGCCATGTAAATGCCTATCGTTTCGAAGATAAGAGTAGGCAAAAGAGAGGAAGGCGGCGCCAGGAAAGCGCCCCTCGAAATAGGAGGTTTCATCGCGGTCAGCCCGGACGGCGAGCGCCGGTTTCAACGCCTTGGCGAACAAAGCTGAATCATAGGCGGTTTTATAGGCGAAATTTTGATATTTCTTCGGGGCGAGATAGGGCATGAGGGCCGTCAAAGTATCCTTCTTATAACTCTTCGAGATCGCGATGGCATGATGGGAGAAGACCGTGCCAAAAAGAAAGAAAAAGACGAGGCCGATCCCAACCAAGACTTCGGCGGTAACGCTATCGAGATCGCTCGAAAGGCCCCCATAAAGAAGAAGGGCTTCGGAGGCGAGAGAGAGCAAGGAGCCGAAAACCAAGGTGATAATAAAACTCTCTCGGGCTTCTTTCCGCTTCTTTTCCAGTTCGTTGATCGTTTCTTGGACGCCCATTGCGAAAGCATTATAGCTTCTTTCCTTTGAAAGAGTAGCAAACCTTTCTTTTCGCCTCGCCCCCCTCTAGCGCTCCTTCGCTTTTCCTCAAGAAGCATCAGGGCGAAAACGCGATCGGCGCCACGGACATTTTCTTCGAAGAAAACCCCTGATCTAGCGCATAGGGTTCGAAAGAACTTAAATCATGTTTCCATTCAAAGAGAAAAGGAGCCTCGATGGGGTTTCTTTGGGCTCATTTTTGATGAGGTTAAGTTGAGAACGTTTGCCAAAGCAAAAGAGGCGTCAAAAAAAGAAATCCCCTATTTCTTTCCAAGGGGGATTTCCGGCTCGGCATCGAGGCTCGCCTCGATGAGGGCGTGGGCTTTATTGGCGAGGGCAGCGCTCGGGAGATCCTGGTAGTCCTTGGGATAAAGGACATCAAGGATATCGATCCGGACAAGGGTCCGCTTCCACGGCGCATTCCCCCGGATGTTCTCGCTATTATGAATCCGGGCCACCACGAGAGGGCATTGGCTCTTCAAGGCGATCTTGAAACTGCCAGCGTGAAACTCATGAAGCAAACCGTCATGGCTTCGCGTTCCTTCGGGCGCGAGCGCGATGCTCGCCTCATCCTTCTTGATATAGTCGACACATTGAAGAATGCAGCGTAAACCCTGAACCGGATCATTTCGGTCGATCGCGATGAAACCGGCTTTGTGCATCCACTTGCCAGCGACGAAGAGACGCTCGATTTCTTTCTTGCCCAAGGAGATCACTCTTTCCTTTCGATGGGCGAAATAGCAAAGGTGATCGAAGTTCGAAAGGTGGTTGCTGACGAAAAGATAGCGGGTTCGGGCCGGGATTTTTTCCGCCCCGACGATTTTGACCTTGACGTTGGCGAAGAGGAGGACGATCCAAATCACGTTCTTGACGACGAAATAGCCACCCGCTTTCGGCTCCGTGACGGGCTTCTTCAAATCGACGAAGAGCGAGACAAACCAGCAATAGGCCACGAAGAGGGCAAAAAGAGCGAACCAATAAAGAACGGTCAAAGGGAGCGGGATGAAAAGAGTCCAAAGATCAGAAGACCAGCCCGCGAAATAATAGGTGAGGCCGCTGAGGGCAAGGCTCAAGGCGACGAGGAGGAGAAAAAGAACCATGATTATTATTTTCCTCTCGAAGGAGGCAAAAAGCATCCTTTCGTTTGTTTTTCTTAGCGAAAACGCTTGTAAGCGAGGGGCGTTGGAACCTTCACCGCGTTCACGAGGTCGGGCGAATCGTGGCAATACCGATTCAAAAGATAAGGATTTTGCAGGATTAATGAGCTGACGATCCGCTTGAGCGTTTTCTTCTCCGCCTTGGGAAACGCTTTCTCCATTCGGAGGAGATCCTGATTGGTGAAGCCGCCGATCGCCGCCACCGTCTCTTCGAAGAAGTGGGTATAGGCATTGGGGGCCAAAGGTTCAAGGTATTCCTGAAAAGAGAGGAACTCCGCATCGATATAAGCCGCCATGAAACCTCGCGCATGCGCATAGGCAAAAAGGGCCTCCATCTTGGCGATGTTCTCGTCCTGGGCCATCCCGAGGATCGATTTGATTTCGACGAGGGCGACCCGCCCATCGTAGGTCCGAAAGACGAAATCGGGGTAATAAGGCGAAGGCGTCGTGGCCCAAGGCTTGGTATAGTCAATTCGCTTGGTTTGGCCGCGGATTGAGGAGGCGAAACCGCTTTCGGCGATCAACGCGAGAAAGCGAGTCTCGGCCCCATCGTTGAGGATGAGGGGCATTCCACCATCGACCTCATAAACCAAGCTGCCCGTTGCCAGCCCATCGCCGGAAGCGATTTGATAAAACTCTGCAAGGCTGAAATACTTGGCGCTCTCGCGGTAATGCAAAAGGCTTTCGAGGCCTGCGCATTTCCTCAGATCCTGTTTCGGGGATGGGCGGTAGACGCGCTTCATCAGCTTTGAGCCTGACTCTTTAATGTCTCGCAATGGCTTAGCAATTCTTCGCTTTCGGGCGAGTGGCCCAGCAAAGAAACCAAGGAATGGGCGAGATCCGCCGCCGTGCCATATTGGTGGACTTCATCGGCCAAGAAGCGAATCCCTTCTTGGAGGTAGTTCATGAAACCGGGATCGGCCCCTAAGGGGAGCTGATATCGCTTTAAAAGATCGTGGATTCGCTCAGGCGCGATTCGCTCAAAGGGGAGGCTGGCTTTGGCGCCGAGGTCTTCGAGCGCCTTAACGGAGAGGAGTTTGTCCTCTTTATTTTCGCAAAAGGAAATCGCCAAAACCTGCAAAAACTGGGCTTGGGCGTAATCCTCTTGGACCTCGGCTAAATAGGCAAGTTCACGGTAGAGCCGAGCTATCTCGGGGGCGTTATGAACGTATTTGAAATCGTCAAGGAGGCAAGCTTTCGCTTGGATGATGTCGAGCGGATGCTTGTAGGTTTCGTAGAGACCGAGTCGGAGGGCCATCGACATCGGGGAGATTTTGAGCGCCTTTCCGAAATAAAGGCGGGCCCCCTCGTAATCGCTTGCCAAGCCAAGGCAGCGGCCTTTGTCATAGAAGAGCTGGCCCAAATCAAAGGGGACGTCGGCGGGAACCGCGCCGCCTTTTTCGCCATAAAGATAAAAATAGATCATCTGATCGAAAGGCTCGTGGAAGTAATAGTAAGGCCGGCTTTTGTCGAGGAGAAAAAGGTCGAGGAGTTCTTCGGCGCTCGGCATCGCTTCGTCCAAAAGCATCTCCGCGGTGACATAATCTTCCTTTTCAAAAGCGAGGCCGACATCCTTGACGGTTCGGCTAAAGGCGAATTCGCCATCGATCTTGACGAAAAGCGGATTCGCATCGCCCCGATAAAGGTCCATATCTTTCTTCAAAAGATCATCGTAGAGAAAACCGATCTTCATCCGCAAAGAGAGATCGTTAGGATGTTTGGTTTCTTCTTCGAGCAAAAAGGCTTTCTTCCCCGCGTCGCTTCTCTTGCGGGCCAAGGCGGCCACAACGACCTTCAATTCTGTTTCATCCATCGGCATAATATTACCTTAAAAAGCATTCT
>JBAYEZ010000088.1:0-4847 GCA_041667485.1 Bacilli bacterium | reverse complement strand
ACGGGCATCTCTTTCTCTTATAGCGCCGAGGGGCTGATCAGCTGCGCGCTCGATCCCGCCACCAGCGCATTGACGATCGATACGACCGGAGCCAAAGCCATCACTGCTGAAACCAACGTCACAGTGACCATCAATGACGCCAACTACGATCCAGAGCAAACGAAGCCGAGCACCTTCACGGTCACCCTCAAGCCAAACACTTCGATCTTCACCACCGAAAGTGCAATCTTCGGCGATTGGACTCTCGATAAACAATTTGCTTCGACCTATGTCGGGACCACTCTCAAGTTCAGCAACACCTTGGTCAAAGAAGAAGCAAGCATCTATGGTTTAGCCGAGAAGACGCGGACCTACGAAGGGAATGTCGTCGTCGATGGCACCACCTTCCTCTTCAACTATTCCTACGATCAGCATATGAAGATGATGACTGGACGCGTCATTAGCGCGACTGGCGGCAAGTGGGCGACCTATCAGAATTTCGAGATGGCGCTTTATTGTGAAATGAGCACGAATGAAATCGGCATGGCCCTCGAAGCCTACGCTTACGAAGATCCTTCGAGCTACACCCGAACCTACTATTCGATCTTAGGCGCCATCGCGGCCGACAGTTCGGGCGATGATGATGGCGGCTATGACGAAACGACGAATGCGACGACCGCAGTCTCTTCGCCGCGCGTCTTAAAAGCCAGCACCAACACCCAGTACGTCTTCTTCGCCAAAGCCTAAAACGAATCTGACCAACGCTTCATCGCCAAGATGAGGCGTTTTCTTTTGAAAATAAAAGAGGGCGGTGAACGCCCTCAAAGAACCATTGGAATGTTTTTTAGCTTAAGGATGTCCTGATGAAACCATCGACTACGCCGAGGTTGCTGCGACCAAAGTCGAACATCGGGAAAATCACGTAATTTTCATCGCTGCCCGAAACTTGATAATAGAGTTTGAACGTCACCGTCTGGTTTTTCGCGCCCATATTCGCCATCTGAATCACGAGGCGAGTCGGGCTGGCGTTAATGGCGCTCAAGGATGCCGTCAATTGATAGTTAGAGCAGAAATCCACCAAGGTGGCATAATCGTTATCCTGATAGTGGTTCTCATCGCCATTTTGATTCGCTAGTTCCAGCCGTTCCCATAAAACGAGATTCGACGGGTAGTTGACGTTGCCTTTCGAAGAAATATCCGGCGAGGCATTATAAACCCCGGTCGTATTGAGACTCACACCCGAAGAAGTCAGGCTGAAGAGATAGGTTCCATAGAGATCCTCACCCTTGTATTTTTTGTGATTGATTCCCATCCAACCCGCCGAAGCCGCGCCTTGTTTGGCTCCGTTGGCGTTGTAATCGCCATAGTAGTAATCAGGCAAGAAGTGCTCGGTGCCGTCGTTAGTCAGGTTATCGGAATAATCGATGACGGAGCGCGAATAGTTTTTGGCTTTGAAGAGAACGCGAGCCATGGCGAGATTCACTGGGGCTTCAAAGGGGGCGGCGCTGGCGACGAAACTATCGAGGGCAGCGAGTTTAGCGTCGCCAAAGGCGCTCACCGTCACGTGGCGGAGAACCTTTGCCACCGTTACATCAAGATAAAACGAAGAAAGAAGACCCTTTGATCCAATCGAGGCTTCAACCGAGGTCAAATCAAAGAAGTCAGAAGTCGAAAGGCCAACAAACTTCAAAGCCGCCAACTGGTTCTTCTTGTTCTTGATCACCAAATTCTGATCAGAGTTCGTAAAACCATCGCTGACAAAATCGGCGAAGGAAGCAAATAAGCCCGAGCCGATCAAATCGGAATAAGAGGTTCCCGTCTCATCAAAAAGAAGTTCAGAAGCGACGAAGCCCGTTGAAACGGTATCGACGCGATAAGCACCTTGCGAAGAAAGAGCATAGCCCCATTCCGCCCCGCTTTTATCGCAATAGACATAGCGGTCGGTGTAGGTGACGTTATAACTATAAGGCGCGGAACCACTTTCCGAAGAAACTTCGATATTCACTTGGTAATTTTTCGCTTTGGCCAAAGCTGTGAAAGCGGAATAAAGATCGTGGATATCGCTGCCATCCTTGGCGCTTGTTCGCTCGGATGAAACGGTGTTTTCGCCGCATCCCGTCATACTCAGTAAGGGTATGAGAACAAGAAGAGAAACAATTTTCTTTTTCATAAATAAACCCTCTGCAACAAGGCTAAGATAACACAATGCCATCAATAAGAAAAGAAGGTCTTTGACCTTCTTTGTAAGCAGACTCGGGAAGAGCGTCAGATAAGTTTCCAATGTTCCTTCATGGCGAAAGCAACGCCGCGTTCGCTGGCGTTCGGAGCAACGAATTGGGCCGCTTGTTTGACTTTATCGATAGCGTTTCCCGTCGCCGTGCCATGGTAGTTTGCCACCATCGAGAGATCATTCTCGCCATCGCCGAAGGTATAAACCTCATTCGGAACAATCCCGAGTTTTTCCGCGAGGATTGCCACCGTCTTCGCTTTTGAGACCCCGTGGGCCACAATCTCGAAAAAGAAAGAAGAAGTCGCATAGGATTGATAATCCCCTAATTCCAAAAATAGAGGCAAACGGTGGGCATCGAGAGATCCCGTCGTCATCGCGGCCTTCTCAATTTGATAATCTTCTGAGAAGACGCGATTCGTAAAATCCTCGCACGCCATCTTATTAAAGCGCGCTTCTTCGGGAGCGAAATTAGGCAAACCAACATAGCCGACGACATTCCCTGGCGCGTAACACATATAAGTCCAGTCGTCATGGCCGCCATAAAGTTGGGCCATCTTGAGAAAGACAGAATAAGGAATAAACGAAGAATAAAGCAGCCGACCTTTCGTGTCATAAAGGCAGGTGCCATTAGAAGTAGAATAGTAGATCTGTTCGAGATGATGGAATTTCGTGGCGAATTGAACTAGACCCGGCAAAGAACGGCCTGAAGCCAAAAGAATCGGATTGCCTTGGTCAAGAAAGGCGTTGAGCGCGGCGATGATTTCGGGATAGACGACGAATTCCCCGTTCTCCATCGTGTCATCAATCAAGGTTCCATCGATATCAAAAGCACAAAGTTTCATGACGGGAAAAGAATAGCCCAAATCTTCCGTGAAGGAACAAAAAGAATAATATATTTTTAGATTATATAGATTCTTTCTAGTATTTTTAGAATTTTTATGCTATTTTTCTCGATTTTATAAATTTTTCTCGCCACATTGATTTCAACAAAGAAGAAAAAATAATGAAAAAGAACGAAAAAGGCGAAAAAAATAATGTAAGCGTTCTCATTTTTAATTGAAAATAATATAGCTTTTATCGAGTGTTTTTTGTGTATGCGCTTTCAGTAAGTGCTTACTGAAAACGTTTACATGAGAAAAGCCCTTGTTGAACTTTTTTGTTCGGGTATATTGATTTGCGAGATCAGAAGTCAATGGTCTCAGCGAGCTACCGTTAAGGAGGTAAAAAATATGTTATTCAATAAAAACAATCGCAAAGAAGAGAGCGTCGAAAACCCTGAAGTTATGAATGATAACTATGGTATTTTGTTAGATCAATTAGCCAAGAATGGCCCGATCTTCAACGACGACTTCGACGAGAAGAGCAACCGCTAATCTGCTCAACTGAGCTTTGGCTCAAGGACGCCCGCAACGGGGTGTCTTTTTTTGTTGCCCTCGCCTGAAGCGAAGCGAAGTTAGGAGCCCCCCCCGCTCTTCTTTCTCCCCTATGCCACCTCCTTTGATTTTTTTCATTTCAGGTGGCTTTATCCCGCGGGCTTGATGTTTACGAAGAAATAAAATTAGGTCGCGCGCACGAGGTCCACTCTGGAAAGGAATTTTCTATTCTCGTTTCTCTTTTTAGCAGAAAAAACGATGTGATAGAAAGAAAAAACTACTTTTGGTTTCCGCAAATTGGTTTTTCTTTACGGAAAAGAAGGAAGGCCTAGCATTTGTCGCCATCTATGTTTCTCAAAAGTTTCCTTGTAAGCGCTTTCGAAAACTCTTTGACAGGAGAATTTTGCCTTTTATAATAATACTATCAAGGAAACCGATTTCTTAAATTTTAAAATCGGGCTTGAAAGGAGAAAAATATGAGAAGAAATTCGACACTTTGGGTCTTAGCCGCAAGCATCCTTATTTTAGCCTCCTGCGGCGAGGCTTCCACCTCATCAGAAGCAAACTCATCCGTTGTGGGGAGCAGTCAGACGACTTCGACTTCCGCCTCGATCACGACCAGCACGCCAGCATCTTCGACTACGTCCTCTTCGACTGAAGAGGTATCCGTCACGTTGAGTGGCGAAGCCGAAGTTGAAGTGGGCAAAACAATCGCGTTAACCGCCGCTGTGGCGGGCGCCACCAATCAAAGCGTCACCTGGACCAGTTCCAACGCTGCTATTGCCACTGTTTCTAATGGCGTGGTCACCGGCGTGAGCGCTGGCGCGGTCACGATTCGGGCTACTTCAGTTGCCGATTCGAGCAAATATGCCGAAAAGAGCATCACCGTCAAAGAAGCGACCGCCTTCAAAGCGACCATCGCCTTGACCAATATCGGCGATGGCAGCGCCGTCGCTTCTCTTAAAGAAGGCAGCGGAGCTTATCTTTTGACCGTTACCCCAGAGAATTTTCCCGCAGGCAAGACGCTCGACGATTGCACCTTCACCTTCCCAGGTGATTCGGCTTTAGGTTACTTTCAGGCCTTGACGACCCCAGTTGCCAATCAGCGCAATTTCCTGGCGAACTTCGCCGGCGTCAATGACATCAAAGTCGCCGTCGCTTGCGGCGATAGCACTGCCACGGCGGAATTGAAACTCATCATCGCCAAAGATGAAACCTTATACACCAAGATTGCGACTCCCGATGATTTCGTGAGCAAAGTTCTT
>JBAYEZ010000087.1:0-4902 GCA_041667485.1 Bacilli bacterium | reverse complement strand
CTCGTGCAATAAATCATGTTGTTTTCCTTTCTTTTTTCATCGGCCCATGGCTTTGGCTTTTTAGACGGCTTCATGTAATGCTTGCGACGTTCGGATTAAGTATCCATTTTTTCGATAGCGGCCTTTTGAATGATGAAAGGCGCCTTTTTGCGGATGGCGAGGACATACATATTGACAAACGTCAATATATTATTATAGTTGTCTCAGTTAACCATCAAGCGAGGCAAAATATGACTGATGAAGAATTCTTGAAAAGAGCGAAGGCTGTCGACGATGCTACAAGGCTGAAGATTTTGACTCTTTTGTCAAATAACGAGACGATGTGCGCCTGCAAGATCCTCGACGAATTGAACATCACGCAAGGAACTTTATCCCATCACATGAAGATTTTGACTGAAACGGGTTTTGTTTTTTGCCAAAAAGAAGGGAAATGGTGTCACTACACCCTCGCCAAAGATGCCTTGCTTGCCCTTTCCGCCCATCTTGAGGGTTTGGCCCGCGCTCAAAGGGCTTTGGGATCGGAAGACAAAAACTGCATTTCCTGCAAACGCAAATAGGTGGTTTCCTCGTCGATTGCTAAAAAAACTCGTTTCGTCGGATAAACGTCGATTTTGCCGCTCGGAAAGGAATTGGGGTTTTATGGATAAACAAAAGAATAAAAGCATCTCGTTCTTCCAACGCTTTTTGAGCCTGTGGGTTTTGCTTTGCATGGGGGTCGGGGTTCTCATCGGACATTCTCTTCCCGAGACCGCGGCATTTTTATCGAAGCTTCAGGTTGCGCAAATCAATTTGCCCATCGCTCTTTTGGTCTGGCTCATGATCTTCCCGATGATGCTAAAAGTAGATTTTACTTCCATCAAAAACGTCGGGAAAAAGCCTAAAGGCTTAATTTTGACATGGGTGATGAATTGGCTAGTCAAGCCGTTTACGATGTTTGGCTTGGCTTGCCTATTTATGTATTTCATCTACCGGGGAGCGATTCCTTTCGACCTTCAAAAAGACTATGTTGCGGGGATGGTTCTCCTTGGTGCCGCCCCTTGCACCGCAATGGTCTTCGTGTGGTCGTCTTTGGCCAAAGGGGATCCTGCCTACACTTTGATGCAAGTTGCGACCAACGACCTTATCATTTTGTTTGCCTTCGTCCCGATCGTTGGCTTGCTTCTGGGAGTCGGCGGTTTTTCAATTCCCTGGTCGACTTTGCTTCTGTCCATCGTCTTGTTCGTTGTCATTCCGCTGGTTTTGGCGGTCGTCGTTCGACTTTTGGTCGTCAAAAAGAAAGGCCAGGCCTATTTGGACGAACGCGTCATTCCGAAATTTACGCCGTTTACCACTTTCGGACTTTTGCTGATGCTCATTCTTCTTTTCATGATGCAAGCGGATCTCATTGTTGAAAATCCGCTTCATATTCTTCTCATCGCAATCCCGCTCATCCTTCAAACATTCCTGATTTTCGGCCTCACCTTCGGGATGGCGAAGGTGTTGAAACTGCCTTACGAGATAGCCGCTCCGGCAGGATTCGTCGGCGCCAGCAATTTCTTCGAATTGGCCGTCGCGGTGGCGATCGCCTTATTTCCCAACAACCCTGGCGTTAGTTTAGCGACTACCGTGGGGGTGTTGACGGAAGTTCCGACGATGCTTGTTTTGGTTAAGATCGCTGAGCATTTCAAGCCTAAATTCGCGATTTCAAGGCAGCAATAACAACAAAAAAAGGAAAAAGAAAACATGAAAATCGAGATTTACGAAAAACCGATGTGCTGTGAGACGGGGCTATGCGGCGTCGTGGTCGATCCGACCCTCCTCAGGATGAATGCGATTATTCGAAAACTAAAGGCCAATGGCTTCGATGTCGTTCGCTACAACCTGCAAGGGAATCCGGAGCAATTCGTAGAGAACAAAGCGGCGAACGCCTATTTGAACGAGCGCGGAATCGAGGGATTGCCTGTCACTTTTCTCGATGGGAAAATCGTGAAAGAGGGTTCTTATCCAAGCAATCTCGAGCTTTGCGGATATTTGGGAATCCGAAGGGAGGAATTGCGATGATGGAGGAATTGGAATTAGAGAAAACCCCGCTTACCAAGTACCTTTTCTTCACAGGCAAAGGTGGCGTGGGCAAAACCTCGCTTTCTTGCGCGGTCGCAGTAAAACTCGCGGCCATGAACAAGAAAGTGCTATTGATCAGCACGGATCCTGCCAGCAATCTTCAGGATGTTTTCGAACGGGAGCTGCCGAATGAAGGGATAGCGATCCCTGAAGTCCCCAATCTCGTGGTGGCCAATCTCGATCCGCTCAAGGCTGCCGCCCATTATAGGGAAGCGGTGGTCGGCCCTTATCGCGGCAAACTGCCCGATGCCGCCATCAAGGACATGGAAGAGCAGCTGAGCGGCTCTTGCACGGTTGAGATCGCCGCTTTCGATGAATTCGCCTCTTATTTGGGAAATGAGGAGACGAATAAGCAATACGACTATATCATTTTCGATACGGCCCCGACCGGGCACACGATTCGTTTTTTGGCGCTTCCGAGCGCTTGGAACGATTTCGTTGCCAACAAAAAAGATGGGGTAAGTTGCATCGGCCAGCTTTCGGGGCTCGGCGCGAAAAGGGGGATTTATCGCCGTGCGACAGAGGCCTTGAACGATCCCGCGCTCACCACCTTGTTCCTTGTGACGCGACCCGATAAAACCGCCATCAAGGAAGCCAGCCGCGCCTTCGAAGAACTTTCGGGTCTTGGCCTTAAAAACCAACGCCTGATCATCAATGGCTATCTTTCGAATGCGGATGATGCCGTTTCATTCGCCTATCAGAAAAAGCAGGATGAGGCCTTGTGCTCTCTTCCGGAGAACCTCAAAGAATTGCCGACCGCAAGCGTCCCGCTTCGTCCCTATAACATCGTAGGACTCGAAGCGGTCAAATGCCTTTTTTCCGACAAGACGCCTTCTTTGAAAAAAGAGGGCGTTCGGCTTTCCGCTGCGCCCAAGACGTTAAAGGACGTGATCGACGATCTTGTGCGGAACAACCGCCGTGTCATTTTCACGATGGGCAAAGGCGGAGTCGGAAAGACGACCATCGCCAGCGCGATTGCTCTGGCCCTTTTCCAAATGGGGAAGAAGGTCGTTTTGGCCACGACCGACCCTGCCCATCATCTTGAGAATGCGATCGATCAGGACTATGGACTCTCTTCCGTCTATATCGATGAGAAGAAAGTCCTTAGCGATTATGAAAAGGAGGTGCTGGCCCAAGCGGAGAAAAACGGATTGGCAAAAGACGATATTGATTATATCAAAGAAGACCTTCGCTCCCCGTGCACCCAAGAGATCGCCTCTTTCCGCGCTTTTGCGAAAATTGTCGAGAAAGCCGACGATGCGATCGTTGTCATCGACACCGCTCCGACGGGGCACACTCTGATGCTTCTGGAGTCCACGGAGAATTACGCCAAGCAGATTGCCCATACGGGCGGCGTCCCCAAAGAAGTGGAGCGTTTGCTTCCTAGGTTGAAAGGCCCGGAAACGGAGGTGCTGGTCGTGACTCTCCCCGAAGCGACGCCCTACGACGAATCCAATCGTTTGGTCGCCGATCTTCATCGGACGGGCATCCGCGTAAGATGGTGGATTGTCAATTCTTCGCTTTCTCTGACCGGGACGCATAACGTCATTTTGGGAGCCCGGGCCGCATCGGAGGCGAAATGGATCGCCAAAATTGGCGAAAAGACCCAAGGGAATTACGTCTTGATCCCTTGGCTTGGCGACGAACTGAAAGACGAGAAACTCATGGAATTGTTTGGAGAAACAAAATGAAAATCACAAATGAAGCAAAAACGATTATCGAGCAGTTGTTGAAAGAGAATGGCTCAGACACGCTGATCGTCAAAATCGGCGTTTCTTCCTGCTGCGGTGGGAAATCCATTCAGCTTGATCTCGGGAACGCCGTTGACTTGCCTCGCATCAGCGAGATTAATGGCGTCAAAGTTTCAATGGCGGAAGAGGACGAAAAACAGCTTGAGAAGGTCGTTTTCTCTGCCGAAAAAAGCGAGCTTATCATCCAAAGCGATGAGTGTGGCTGCGGCGGCGAAGGCGGATGCTGCTGCCACTAAGTCAAATCGTCGAGTGAACAAGACGGTTTCGGCCGGAGGCCTTTGCGATTGCGGTTTAATCAAGAGCAAGGATTTTGACTGACTTTTCGGATTTTTTGTTTTAATCGATGAGATTTAGCCGTTTGTCCTGTCTACAAGATTGTAACGGAAAATGTTGTTCTTTTTCTTTAAGAGCCGCACATGACGGCATGACCGTTTTCTTTCGGCATTGGCAAATTCAGCCAGTTTAGAGTCGAATAATGCTTTTGGCTTTCGTCCGTGGACAATGAGGCTATTGGCTGTTTTTCATAGAAATGACTGATTTGGCAACTCCAGATTTCTTTGATGTTCCGAGAAGCGATAATATGAGGGCTTTCGTGGTGGCCAACAAATATGGCGAAGTCGAAAAGTTTTGGGGGAAGGTCGCTGTCGGAAAGGTCGAAAAAAGGTCTTAATTTTTCTTGTGATTTCTTGCAAGAATTCAATTGGAAGGTCGATACCATAAAAGACCAAAGCTTTGCTCTGTCGTACATCAAAAACAAGGCCAAGACATCGGGCTTTTCATGAAATAGGCCAAAGAAGCCGTCCCCGTTCATGAAGCGAAGCGAAGCAAGATAAAATTCGGGGTGTTATTACTTCTTTCCCAGGCTTCAAAGAGAACGACATCTTCGTCAATGATGTCATAGAAAAGAACATTTCGATTACCTCCGCGCGTCAAGCGTTTGCTTTGCAATAGTGACAGAAGGCATTACAACAATCTTCCGATTGGCTTCGCCTTACGCCTTGGGATGGATGAGGTGGCTGCCGTCCTTTTCCACACAGCCCTCAGAGTCCCG
>JBAYEZ010000086.1:0-4908 GCA_041667485.1 Bacilli bacterium | reverse complement strand
CGTCCTTTCTTTAAAAGGAAGCGACGTCCAAGCAACGATCGCGGCCTATCGAGCTGCCGCGGAGCGCTTTAACTATCCGCTCCACCTTGGCATTACCGAGGCGGGGCCGAAGGATATCGGCCTTATCCGTTCCTCGGCTGGACTGGCGCCCCTGTTGCTCGACGGCTTAGGCAACACAATCCGCATTTCGCTTAGCGAAGAGCCGGAAGAGGAAGTCAAGGCTTGTTCCCGCCTTCTTCATGATCTTGGATTTCTTAAGGAATATCCGACTTTTATTTCATGCCCGACGTGCGGAAGGACCGAGGTTAACCTCATTCCTTTGGCCAAGCGGATTCTTGCCTACGTCGAAGAGCATCATATCAATAAGACCATCGCCATCATGGGCTGCATCGTCAATGGGCCAGGCGAAGCGAGACACGCCGATCTCGGCGCCGCCGGCGGAAATGGCGTTTGGGCCATTTTCAAAAAAGGCGAAGTAATCAAAAGAGTCAGCGATGCTGAGATTTATGACGAGTTAGTTGAAGAAATCAATCGGCTATAAGGTTTTCGCGCCAGTTTTTGACGTAGCGGTTTTCCCGTAGCATCGCGATTTCTTTCGCGTAGGGATTATGGATGCCGTCGGTCGGCGTTTCGAGGATTTTCGGCACGGAAAGAAGCCTCGGGCTATGAGCCCAAGAGGACAGAACATCGAATCCGATCGTCCCATAGCCGATATTCTCGTGGCGGTCTTTGTGGGAACCGAGAGGATTTTTCGAATCGTTAAGATGGATGACCTTGAGGCGAGAAAGGCCGATGACGCGATCAAAATCATCGAGAACCTCATCGACCTCTCCTAGCGCGACACCTTCATCATTCACGTGGCAGGTATCGAAGCAGACTCCGAGGCGATCCTTCATATGGGATAAAGAAATGATTTGAGCTATTTCATCGAAATTTTTGCCCACTTCGCTGCCTTTGCCTGCCATTGTCTCAAGGCAGAGGGTGACATGGCTGTCGAGTCCTTCGTAGACTTGATCGATTCCCTGAGCCACCGCTAAAAGACTATCCGTGAGCGGAAGCCCGGTCGCGTTGCCGGGATGAAACACGAGCAAGGAGGCGCCGAAAGCTTCGCTTCGGATGATTTCACCCCGCAAAAGCGCGATTCCAGCTTGATAAGATTCGGCGTTGCTGTTGTTCCCGAGATTAAGGATGTAAGGCGCATGGACGACAATCGCTTTCTCATCGAAATGATGTTCCTTTACAAAAGCCCGTCCTTCCTCGATTTTTAAGGTGGCGAGCGGCGCACGTTTACTCGACTGGGGCGCACCGGTGTAAAACATGAAAGCCGTCTCCCCATAACGGAGCGCGGTTTGACAGGTGCCCAAATAAAAATCCGGGCTCTTCATTGAAAGATGAGATCCGAGTAAGAGCGAGGCGCCTAATCGTCCTGATGATTTTTCTTCTTGGCTGCGGCTTTCCATTGTTTGGTGAGTTCGAGGCGAACGGACTGCTGAATCGCTTTGCGACGATACTTTTTCTTGACTTTGTCGATCGCGAATTGCTTCTTTTTCTTGTACATCGGCTTGACCCGTTTTTCGCGGGACAAAGCTTTAGCAATCTTGATCTCTCGAACCTCTTGTATGGGCAACTCTTTCTTCTGCGAGAGTTTTTTCTTCGGCGCTAAACCGACCGGATCTTTCGCCAACGTCGAACCTTTGAGCGTATAGAAGTCAAAGGGAACCCCTGCGGCTAAAAGCTCTTCAGGCCGTTCGGTTGTATCGGCGTTATAGAAAACCCAAGAATCGCCGTCTTTGCCAAAGCGGCCCGTTCTTCCCGCCCGGTGATAATAGAACTCGAGATCGAGTGGCAAATCGATCGAAACGACATCGCTGACGTCCGGGATATCCATCCCCCGCGCCAACAAATCGCTGCAGACAACGAGCGAACACTTGTTCGATTTGATGTCTCGAAGCGCCTTTCTTCGCGAGCGATCATCGAGATTTCCCGAGAAATAGAGCGCATCGAAACCATTGCTCTTCAAGCCATCGAAGACTTCCTTGACCGTCTCTTTCTTCGAAGCGAAGACGAGGCAAAAATAGGGATGGCGAATTTGGAGGAATGAAACCAAAGCGTTGATGGTGCCGACGTGTTTGACATCGACGAGGTGATGGCGGACCTTCGAAGCGGTCTGGATATGATCGCCCTCAAATTCAAAGTCGCTCTTCACGAATTTGAGAAGCTCATCGCGGAGATTGGGTTTAAGGGTGGCCGAGAAGACCATCGTCTGCGGGTTCTTGATTAAGGCGAAAAGTGCTTCAATCTCTTCGAAATAGCCTAAATCCAAAAGCATATCGGCCTCATCGAGGACGATGCTATGGACGTTTTGGAGCCCAAAAAGCGATTTATCGACCAAGAGATCCTTGAGGCGGCCCGGCGTCCCGATGATCATCTGGGGTGGCGTCAATTGGCCTTCCTCGTTTTGAGCCACTTCGGTTTCGGGGGTATAGAGTCGGACTCGGAAATGGGGATAATAAATTGTGAAAGCGCGGGCAAAATCAAAGATTTGACGGCAAAGTTCGCGTGTCGGGGCGATGATGATCGACTGGGGCCGGTCGAGTTCCATATCGGTCATGGCGATAAGCGGAACGAGATAAGCGTGGGTTTTTCCACTGCCGGTCTCGCTTTGCGCTAAGAGAGAAACCCCGCGTAGCGCCTTAGGAATAACGGCGCTTTGGACGGGGGAAGGATCGACATAGCCCATCTTTTGGAGGGCACTCACCATTTTGCTGGAAAGATTGAAACCTGAAAAACTCATGTGTTCATTATAGAGGAAATTGCTTTTTAATTCATCTCTGACGATAATAAAAGCATGGAAGTCATCCGCATCGAGCCTTATGGTTTTTGCGAGGGCGTCGTTCGCGCCCTCGATGAAGCCAAAATAGCGCGAAAAGAGCACCCGACTGCCCGAGTTTACGTTTTGGGTCTTCTCGTTCACAATGAAAACGTGGTCGAAGAACTCCGAAAAGACAACTTCTTTTTCTGCGATGAGGCCGTCAAAAGTCTTGAGGACTGGTGTGAGAAAATCCCTGAATATTCGATCGTCGTTTATGCAGCCCACGGCCATGCGCCAGACGTTGAACGTATCGCCGAGGAACGCCATTTCCTCACTTATGACGCCACCTGCCGTTACGTTCACGACAACGCGGCGATTATCGCCAAAGAAGTCCATTTGGGCAACGATGTGATTTACATCGGACATAAAAACCACGCGGAAGCCATCGCTTCCGTGAAGATCTCACCGGAGAAAGTCCGCCTCATCGATAGCGAACATCCCGAAGAAGATTCATGGAAATATATCGATTATTCCTCACCTTTGGTCCTCTCCCAAACGACGATGGACCTCAATGATCTCGCTTCAGCTCAGAAGGCAATTCGCTCGATTTACCCTTCGGCTCGTTTCGCCGCGAAGCGCTGCCTCGCCACCGAGCGGCGGCAAAACGCTTTGATCTCCGCGCCTCAAGACATCGATCTTTATGTGATTCTCGGCTCAAGAAGGAGCAACAACACCGTCAAACTCGAAGCCTTAGCCCGCAAGAATTATCCCAATGCAAGCGTAATACGGGTCCTCGGCCTAACCGAACTAAAAACGTTCGACTTGAACGGAAAAAAGAAAGCCGCCCTTGCGAGCGGCGCTTCGACTTCTCCAGTGACCTACAACGATGTTTTAGCCTATCTTGAAGCCCTTTAAATTACTTCAGGAAGTTTTTCGTGATCCACGGAAGTAACTTGAATATATTGGTCAATACTTAGTAGTGTTTTAGTCATTCTTGTCATAAATGCTTTTTCGATTTCGTGTGGAAGGTCTAGATAATTGTAATGGCGAAGGACAATTTCTCGTCTTTCATGATGCGGGCAGTCACCTGACAAGTAAATATCATAGCCTTCGGCCTGGGCGTTCACATTTTTCATCCAGCCTCCGCCACCGATCAAAGCAACCGAGGAAATCATGCTCTTCCCCGCCGCAATCAATAGGCCGTAATCAACGCCTAAACGCGCTTTGGCATAGCGGGCGAAATCATGAATCTCCATGCACCGGGGGAGTTTGCCACCCCTTGCCATCGGAACCGTTTCGAGCGGCTTGATTTCCTTGAGGCCGAGTTTTTCAGCTAATTCGTCGTTCATTCCTGGCTTTCCGGCATCGAAGTTCGTGTGATAAGAAAGGAGAGTCATCTTAGCCTCGAGCATCTTCTCATAAAGAGATGCCTTCACGGGGTCGCTCTTCAAAATCCGACAACGAGTCCCAAAGAAAAACGGATGGTGCGTGATGATGATATCAGCGTTGGTTTTGAGCGCTAAAGGATAAACTTCATCGTCGAAATCGAGGCAAAGGAAGACGCTATGGATCTCGGCGGGGAGCTTGCCGACCATCAAACCGCCGAAATCGCGGTTTTCCCGTAACCGCTGCGGGTAATAAACCGCTAGTTTCCTTAATAGAGCTCTAGTTTCCATAAAGGACTTCCTTGATTGCCTGGATTCTTTTTTGGTAGTCCCGGCGGGCTTTTTCGGAGAGGCCATCAAGGCTCAATAAGCTTTCGCAATGGGCTTTTTCCACCGAGTAATAAGCGATGAAATCAGGATTTTTCATCTTGAGATTCAAAGGGCCAAACTGGCATTCTTTTTCTTCGTAATGGATGACTTTCTCGCTTTTTTTCCACCGCATCACATCATAAGCGATGCCCTGATCAAAGAAGAAAGATTCCTGTTCGACCTCGTAGCCGAAATTCGCGACTTTGGCGATCAGATGAGGCCTTTCGCTGTGAGCATCGATGACCATCGCCTTGATTTGGCCGAGTTTGCCGCTTCCCTCTTCCAAAATTCTTTCGATGAGCGGCCCGCCCATTCCCGCAAGGACGAGCGTATCTGCTTTGG
>JBAYEZ010000085.1:0-5024 GCA_041667485.1 Bacilli bacterium | reverse complement strand
GCGTCACGAGCGACGGGATGTGCTGCGCTCTTTATGAGCTCGGCGTCGACAAAAAGTTTTTGAGCGAGAAGCAGTGCGCGGGGATTGAAGAACTCCCGCTCGATTCCGTAATCGGCGAGGAAAATGTTCTCGGTTACCTTGGCCTCGATGACACGATTCTCGATCTTGATCTCCTGCCTTCACGAAGCGACCTTTACGCAGTGAAGAACGTCGCCGAAGAAGTTGGCGCTCTCCTTTCCCGCCCGGTCAAAGTGCCGGTGGCGGCGAAGTTATCGCGCGGAGCAACCACGTTTAAAGTGGGCTCTTCTAGCGCAAAATGCCCCTTATTTGCTTTCGCTGAGGCCCACAATGTGGCGAGCAAGCCCTCGCCTCTTTGGCTTCAGCGCATTCTGACGAGCGAAGGGGTCCGCAGCATCAATAGCGTCGTCGATATCGGCAACTATGTGATGCTCTTAACGGGCCAGCCGCTCAATATGTACGATCTCGACAAACTCCCGGCGAAAGAACTCATCGTGAAAGACGATTATGCCGGGGATTTCCTCGCGATGGACGACAAGCGTTATCCGCTCATAAAAGGCGACCTCGTCGTCACTTCTGAAGGACGACCGATGTGCTTAGCGGGCATTATGACCTCAAAAGACTGTGCGGTCGATGAGAACACGAAGAATGTCGGCATTGAAGCCGCCCTTTTCCAAGGTGCCGCGATCCGCCATACCTCGAACCGGCTTGGCCTCGTAAGCGAGTCCTCCTCTCGTTTCGTCAAGGGCTTAAATCCCGATCAAGCAGAGGATGTCATCGCTTTGGCTCTCGGCTTGCTCAAGGAGCTTTCCATGGCTTCGAGCGTGAGCGAAAATGTTGTTTATGACACCTTAAATCATCAAAAACGGACGGTGGCGACTTCGCTTTCTTATATCAATGGTCGGCTCGGCACCTCTTTCGCTTACACCGAGGTCAAAGCGGTCCTCGAACGCGATCATTTGACTTTTCTTTCTGAAAAAGACGATGTTTTCACTTTGGCGATTCCCGCCTATCGGGTTGACCTTCAAGGCGAAGCGGACATCAGCGAGGAAGTGATTCGCTTATTGGGCTTCGGCCACATTCAAAGCAAACTTCCCGCTTCGAACTTATCGCTCCAAGGCGGGCTGAATCCGAGACAGAAGAGCAAAGCATCCCTGCGACGCTATCTCCGTCACATCGGCCTCACCGAGTGCGTGACGTATTCGTTAGTCGATGCCAAACATGCCGATAGTTTTGCCTACATCAACGTCGGCGAAGGCTATCATCTCAAGAATCCGATGACCGACGATCACGAGTATCTCCGGAAGAACAGTTTGTGGAGTTTGCTCGACATCGCTAAGTATAACTGCGCTCACCAAGAGAAGAATTTTGCCCTTTATGAGATCAGCGATCTCGATCAGCCCGGCAAAGCTTCGACCCATCTTTCCGTTGTTCTTGTTGGCGAGGAGTCTGAACAAGGCGACTTGAAGACGCGACCCTACGACTTCTATTCCATCAAAGGGATTTTCGAAGGCATTGTCTCGCTTTTGGGCATCACTGAGAATCGCTATTCTTATCAGCGGCTTGTGAGCACGAAAGAAGAATTCCATCCGGGTCAAAGCGCAGGGATTTATCTTGGCCACTCTTTGGTCGGCGTGATGGGCGCGCTCCATCCAAACTATATCGCCAAGAACGATTTGGGCAAGAATACGGCCGCCCTCGAACTTGACCTCGGCGCTTTCCTCGACCTCAAGACTTCCGCAGAAAAGGCCGTTATTCCGGCCCGTTTCCCTTCGATTAGCCGCGATTTAGCTTTCGTGGTCGATCAGAAAGTTCCCTACGAAGAGATCCGCCGCGAGATCAAACGCGCCGACAAACTGATCGTTGGGGTCAGCTTGTTCGACCTCTACCAAGGCGAGAATATCGCTGAAGGCAAGAAGAGCATCGCTCTCTCGATCCTCTTCCAAAATCCAGAGAAGACCTTGAAGGACGAAGAAGTGAACGCCATCATCGCCAAGGTGATTGATGCTCTCACGATGCGTTTTGCCGCGGAGATCCGTCAATGAATAAACTTGCCAAAGCATCGATCATCAAAGGCCGGACGCTCTCCTTCAGCCAAGACACCCTCTTTGCGGGTTATCCTTTAAGCTATCCCGTTTTCGAGGTAAAGAAGTGCCATTATGATGTGGAAGTGACCCGCCTGGGTGATTACATGGTGGCTTCCTATGACATCAAAGCGACGCTCCTCATCGCCGATTCTCGGGACAACGTCCCGTTTTCGAAGACGTTTGCCATCAAAGAGGACGTCGATGTTTTGGAGGAAGAAGACACGGCGGGGGAAGGTTTCTTAGTCAGCGGGAATGAGATCGATCTTGAAGAATTGGCCCTTCGTGTCCTCGTCTCGGCGTTACCGATCCGATTAGTCCGTTCCGAGAAGGCACCTTTACCCAAAAGCGGGAAAGGCTACCGAGTCATTAGCGAAGAGGACTATGCCAAAGAAAAAGAAGAAACAGGTGACCTTCGGCTGGCTGCTCTGGATCTCTTTAAACCTAAAAATTGATGGTATTCATTCGATGATTTCTAGAAATTAGTAGATATTTAGTAAAATTACTAGAAAACGACTAAGCACTTTAGTCGTTTTTCTTTTCTTTTTGTAAAAAGAACAAAATTCTGCTTTACGAAGCGGAGGCGTGGTGTTAGATTAAATATGCAAGGTGGGAAGAAATGGGAAAATTCTTTGGAACCTATTCTCGAACACTCGATGAAAAGAAGCGTCTCCAGATACCCAGCAAACTGGTGAAGGAAATGCCCCATTCATTCTATGTTTTACGAGGTTTCGAAGGATGTCTCTCCATCTACGAAGAAGCCGAGTTTAACGTGTTGATGGCTAAACTCGAAAGCCTCTCTTATACGAGCGAAACCGCCCGTAACTATGTCCGACTCTCAAGCGCCTCGGTTGAGGAACTCGATGTCGATAGTCACGGTCGGATCACCCTTCCCAAGGAGCTGGCAGATGCCTACAAGATTGGCAATGACGTCGTCCTGATCGGAGTGCTCGATCACTTCGAACTTTGGGACCAAAACGCCTACGCTGCCTATCTCAAGGAGAAATCGCCGCTCTATGAGAACTTAGCCGAAGGAAGTCAGAAGTGATGGAACACGTCAGCGTGCTCCTGAACGAGACCCTCGACTACCTCGCCATCCGCGATGGTGGCGTCTATGCCGATCTCACCTTAGGGCGTGGCGGCACCTCGAGCGAAATCCTCAAACGGAATCCGCACGGGATGCTCTACAGTTTCGATCTCGACTCCCAAGCAATCGAAGAAAGCCGCCCTCGTCTCGAAGCGATTGGTAAAAATTTCATCCTCATCCACGCCAATTTCAAAGACGTGGAGCGCGAACTCCGCGCTTTAGGGGTCCAAGGTTTGAATGGCTTAACCGCCGACCTTGGCGTCTCCTCGCCGCAGTTCGATGATGCCGAACGGGGTTTCTCCTACAAAGAAGATGCGCCGCTTGATATGCGGATGAACCAAGCCCAATCCCTTACGGCCGAAGTCATCGTCAATACGTACGATGAATACGAGCTGATTCGCATCTTTCGGGAATATGGCGAAGATTCCGACAGCGTTCGCGTCGCCAAAGCCATCGTTCGCTACCGGACGAACAGGCCGATTGTGACTACCGGTGAACTCGTCAATATCATCAAAGAGGCGAAGCCTATCACGTCACTCGTGAAAAAGGGCCATCCCGCCAAACAAATCTTCCAAGCTCTCCGGATCGAAACCAATGGGGAACTGGACAATTTGAAGGTGATGCTTGCTTCGCTTGATTCCTTGATTCTTCCGGAAGGAAGGGTCGTTCTCATCAGCTTCCAGTCGTTGGAAGACCGTCTCGTCAAAGAAACGTTTCATCATCTCACGGTGGTGGAAGGATCTCGACATGGAGTGGACCTCTTGCCGAGCGAAATTACCCCAGCCCCCTTCGTCTCGTTAACCCGTAAACCTCTGGAACCGAGCGAAAGCGAAATTGCCCATAATCATCGCGCAACAAGCGCGAAATTGCGCGCCATAGAAAAGAGGAAAGGAGATTAAACTTATGAAAGACAAGCTCGAAAAAACCGGGCACAAAAAGCTCTATTACGACCTGAAGATGTTCTTCACCGTTCTCTTATTCGGCGTGGCCGTTTTGGCCCTCGCGGCCATCCCCGTCGGCGTCACCTACAAACTCGCCGAAGCGCAGGCGGCAGCCGAACAAAGTTCGACCTCCGAGGTAGTCGCTTCCACCTCGAGCGCAGCTTGATTTCGCCCCATCAAAGTGGCGCTGGGTGGTGCCAGCGCCTTTTTCTTTTCCCAAAAAACTACTAGTTTTCTCTTATTGCGGTTGAGAAAACCACGCAGGTATTCTATTATAGAATACGTTTTATGGATAACCCGAAATACACCGCTTGTCTTGAAATTAGCTCCGATTACGCGAAATTTGCTGTTGGCAGCGTGCTGCATAATCAGCCGGTTATTCTTTACTACGCAAAGAAACCTTTGAAGGGTGGCTTGAGCAAAGGCGAAATCGATAATCCGAAGCTGATCCAAGATATTATCAAGTCTTTTCTCCAAATCGAAGACGAATCGCTCGGCTTGAAAATCAATGGGACTTCGGTTTCGATCGTCGTGCCGCCGCTCGGCTTCCAAATCTACCGCTGCGAGACCGTGACCAACGTCATCGCCTCGACTTCGCTCATCGACAAAATCGATATCGCCAACGTCATGTCGCTCGTCAAAAAAGAAGCGATTCCTAATGGCAACGTCATCGTTGACATCGTCCCCGATGCCTTCATCCTTTCCAACGGCAAAGGCTTCGCCAACCCGCCTTTAGGCGAGAAGAGTGACTCCTTAGCGGTCCAGGCCAAGGTCCATACCTTGCCTGAAAAATTGCTTTACGATTATCGTTCAACCGTCGAAGGAGCTGGCTTTCGGGTCAAACGGGCGTGTGTCGCCACCTATTGTGCCTCCCAGCTCATCGCAAGCGACAAG
>JBAYEZ010000084.1:0-5106 GCA_041667485.1 Bacilli bacterium | reverse complement strand
TATCAGACCCTGCCGCTCCTTTATGTGGGGCTTTCGTCCTGGCGGCAGCTTCGCTTCGGCGATGCGACGGCCGCTTTCTCTTCCGGCGTTGCCGCGAAGGGTCCCTCTTTGGCGGTCCCCTCCTCGTTGAAAGCGTATTCCCTGAAACAGTATTACGATTCCCTTCCCGGCTATGGCGCCCAAGTCGCCACCTTCTCCCTCATGATCTCCTTCCTGGTCGCGATCGCCTCTTTCATCCTCGGGGTCTTCATGTACGTTCTCACCTTGCAGAAGACAAGTCTGTTCGGCGTCATGAAGGCTCAGGGCGTCTCGAGCTCCTATTTGGCCCGATCCGTCCTTTCCCAGACGCTTCTATTGATTGTGCCCGGGTGTTTGGCGGGTTTTGCTTTGACGGCGCTGTCCGTGGCTTTCCTCGGAGACAAACTGCCCTTCGCCTATAACCTTTGGTTCAATTTGGCGATCCTCGGGGCTTTTATCGCTTTTTCGCTCATCGGGGCGCTTTTCTCGGTCAGGACCGTTTTGAAAATCGATCCGGTCAAGGCCATTTAGGAGCATTATGGATCCCCTCATCGAAGCAAGAAAAATCACGAAGGATTTCCTTCAAAAACAAGAGGTTCTCCACGCCCTCAAGGAGACTTCTTTCGTCGGCTTTCCGGGCGAGTTTGTCGCTGTGACTGGTCCTTCCGGGAGCGGGAAATCAACTTTTCTGACGATTCTCGGCGGCCTTCAGAAGCCTTCGACTGGCGAAATCCTTCTCGAAGGGGCTCCCTACAGTCGCTTGGAAGGGAAAGGGCGATCGAAGATACGCTTCGAGAAAATCGGCTTTATCCTCCAAAGCGCAAGCCTCGTCCCTTTCCTAACCCTTCGCGAGCAGCTTCGCCTTTATGACCGCCTTCGGCATCGCCCCCACGATGAAAAACGGATCAACGAGCTTTCGGAGCGGCTCGGCGTCGGGAAGCTGTTAGGCAAACTTCCGAATGAGCTTTCCGGAGGGGAGAGGCAGCGGGCGGCGATTGTGAAAGCCCTTTATCCGAATCCTTCGGTCGTTTTGGCCGACGAGCCAACCGCCGCGCTCGACCGGGCCAAAAGCCAAGAGGTTATGGAGCTCTTGCGAAGCGAGACCAAGCGCGAGGGAAAGCTGACCATTCTGGTCACCCACGATGAGCGGTTTTTGGATTTGTGCGACCGAATCTGCAACATAGAAGACGGGGTCCTTTCGGAAACCAAATCCGGAAGCTGATGGCTTTCTTTTTCGTTTTCCTCGGTTTTCCGCCTTCGCGCCAGTTTTTTTGAAGAAATAAAGAAAGGTGTAGAATCAGAGCCATGAAAATAAACGCGCGCGAGGTCATGTCTTCAGGCTGTTTCTATCGCGGCAACGATACCGCCCTTTTCTTCGATCGGGTGAAGGCCCGTCGGCTGGCCGGGGCCTTCAATCGAACCGCCGAATGGCAATTATGGAAAAGGGCGCGTTTGATCCGCCGCCTCTTTCCCCACGGCGGGAAAAACGCCTTCTTTGAGCCCCCTTTGCGGACGGAATATGGTTATAACGTCAGTTTTGGCGATAATTTTTACATGAATTTCGACTGCATGCTTCTCGATGTGTGTCCCATCACGATTGGCGATAACGTGATGTTTGGCCCCCGGGTGATCGTGGCCACCCCATGCCACCCGTTGCTTATGGAAGAGAGAATCCAACAACAATGGGACGATGGCTTTTACGATCTTGAATATGGGAAGCCCATCACCATCGGAAGCGGGGTTTGGGTGGCTTCGGGATCCATCATTTGCGGTGGCGTGAGCATCGGCGAAGGGTCCATCATCGCCGCCGGCAGCGTCGTCGTTCGGGATATCCCGCCTCATGTGCTGGCTGGCGGGGTGCCTTGCCGGGTCATCCGCCTTCTGACGGAAGAGGATCGGCTGTTTCCTGAAGTTGGGAAGAAACCGGGGGAAGGGCATTTTTGAGGAAGCCTCTCGCGTTACGGGGGTCGAAGAAGAGGGAATCCCGACGCTTTTGAGCATCGCTGCAAACGGATGGTCCGGCGCTTGACGCCTCGAACCGCCGGGGAAACGCGCATTCCCTCCTCGTCCCGCTGAATCCTGTATTTTGCTCATTGAGTCGGTGCGGCTAAGAAAGAAAAAGAGCCACGCCTAAGCGTGGCTCATCTTGGGGAAGCCCCCTAAGCTTTTGCGTGCTCTTTGGCCCACTTCACGATCTCTTCTTGGCCCCCTGCCTCGTAGAGGGCGCCGTTTTCAGGAATGAGGAGAACCGGGACTTTTTCGATTCCGAGAGCCTGGATGGTTTCCCGCCCTTCTTTCGTGTCCCAATTGAGTTCGGCGAAAGCGATGCCGTTTTTCTTGAGGGCGAGTTCGGCCGCCCGACAATGGGAGCAGCCATCCATCATCGCCAAGGTGAGAGTGGTGATGGGTTTTTGGAGATGAGAGGTATCGGCCTTCGTCTTACTGGCTGTCGCCTCCCCGTTCTTTTCGGGCGCCTTTTCGTTCAGGGCGGCTTCGATGGCGTTCGCCAAGATGTCGATGGCGGTGGTCGGTTCGAACCGGGCGATGACGCGGCCGTCTCTGCCGATGAGGAATTTGGTGAAATTCCATTTAATAGTCGGCTTCTTCGTCCAATCGGGATCGGCTTTTTCGTTGATTTCCTCGAGAACCGAAGCGAGCTTGTGCGATTTGTCGAAACCCGTGAAACCCTTCTGGCTTTCAAGATAGCGATAGAGAGGAATCGCGTTCTTTCCGTTGACTTCGATTTTGGCGAAGCGAGGGAAGGTCGTTCCGTAATTCAAAGAGCAGAATGAGCTGATCTCTTTGATTCCCTCCGGTGCCTGGCCTCCGAACTGGTTGCAGGGGAAATCGAGCAATTCGAACCCTTGGTCTTGGTATTTTTTATAAAGAGCTTCCAAGTCTTGGTAAGTCGGCGTGAAGCCGCAATGCGTCGCGGTATTCACGATGAGAAGAACCTTGCCTTGGTAGCGAGACAACGAAACGTCTTGGTTGTTCTCGTCGCGAATGGTGAAATCATAAATATTCATGTTTTTTTCTTCTTCCGGTTTTATCTTATGGACCCGTTCCGCGAGATACAAAGAATATGCTCAGAGCCTTTTATGGAATGCCCGCAAAACCTCGCTTTTTCGAAAAAGCGTTTTCCCCGCCGATCAAGGATGAGCCCGTTTTTGATCTGTCCGTTTGCGGGCGGGAGGGTTGGCGCTTTTCTCGGGAATGGCTATAATGCGCTCGAGAGAGGTTTTGCTATGAAAAAATGCTTGATTCTTTTGGCTGAGGGTTTTGAGGAAACCGAAGCCATCGTCGTTCATGACGTCTTGACTCGAACCGCTGAGGCCGAGGTGACGCTAAGTTCCGTGTCGGATCAACGCGAAGTTGTCAGCTCGATGGGCTTGCGCGTGAAAGCGGATGCCGTTCTTTCAAAGATCAATCCGGCGGATTATTCCTTCGTCGTTTTGCCGGGTGGAAAACGGGGGGTCGCGAACCTTCATTCTTCTTCGACCATCGCTTTTTTGAGAGCCTTCCATCAGGCTCGGAAGCCGATTTACGCGATTTGCGCCGCTCCTTCGATCCTCGGGGAATTGGGCTATCTCGATGGGAAAAAGTTCACTTGCTTTCCCGGCTTTCAAAAAGGGAATGGCGCCTATCAGGATGTCGGGGTCGTGAATGATGGGGGCCTCATCACGGGCCGCGCGATGGCCTATGCCGTTTCTTTCGCCGAAGAAATCGTTCTTAAGGAATTCGGCGAAGCGGCGCTGGCCCATATCAAACCCGGGATGTATGGGACCATGGCTTTGCCGAGATGAAAAGCGAAAGGCAAGTGGAATAAAAGAATCTGGGCTTGGGGTTTAACCGTTTGGCTGGCATTCAGGGTTCGCCTTCCTTTTTCGGTTTTCTCAGCGAAACGGCCCCGTTTTTCGTCATCTCTTCCTTTTCCCGATCGCCAGCGGAAGGCGCGGGATTTTGAAAAGGCATTGGTCTCTTTTTTTGCCCGTTATCGATGGGGGTCGGGTATCGGTGGCGTTCCGCCTCTTTTGCGTTCTTGGTGATTTTGCTTCGTTTTGCGCTGTTGGAAAAAGTTTTTAAATCAAGGTAACATGGTCATTAAACGAAAAAAGAGGACATCATGATCACTGCTTTCGACTTAGAGAAAAACTTGACGGAAAAATGCGACAATGTTTATGAGCTCGCTGGGATAAAAGGCAAAACGAAGCTTGAGCTTTACCGCCATGGCTTTAAGCCCGGCGACACCTTGAATGTCATGTCCGTTACCAAAAGCGTGCTTTCGCTGCTGGCCGGGATCGCCATCGATCAAGGCCTGATTTCTTCGATCGACGATAAGGTATTGAGCTATTATCCGGATTATGCGCCGAAAAAAGGAGAAAAGACGATAAAGGACGTCACGCTTCGCCATCTTTTGACGATGACGGCGCCCTATCGATATCATAGCGAGCCTTGGAAAAGGGTCTGCACCAGCCCCGATTGGACGAAAGCGGCGCTCGATCTTTTGGGTGGAAGAAAGGAGATTACCGGCGATTTTTTGTACTCCACCTTGGGGATTCAGATTCTCGGAGGCATCGTGGCTCGGGTGAGCAAAATGAGTCTGTCCGAATTCGCCAACCGCTGTCTTTTCGCACCTTTAGGCATCGCTCCGCATCATAACGATGCCGCGTCCTCCCAAGCGTCCCAGCTCGAATTTCTGATGTCGAAGCGGCCCAAAGGCGATGTTTGGTTCGCCGATCCTCGAGGCGCCAACACGGCAGGATGGGGCTTGGCGCTTGGCGCGATGGATATGGCTAAAATCGGCCTTCTTTGCCTTAATAAAGGAGTCTATGAAGGCAAACGAATCGTTTCTGAGAAATGGATTTCCGAGGCGACTGCGCCTTCGGTACTCTGCGGCTATCGTTTCGGCGGGATGTCCTATGGCTTCCTTTTCTGGATCGTCCATCCGGACCGGGGCATTTATGCGGCGATCGGGGACGGAGGAAACCTCATTTACGTCAACCCCGGGGCCCAAGCGGTCATCGCCATGGCTTCTTCTTTCAAACCCGCCATTTATGACCGCGTTGCGTTCGTTGAGCAAAACGTCCT
>JBAYEZ010000083.1:0-5108 GCA_041667485.1 Bacilli bacterium | reverse complement strand
GGGCTATGCGGCCATTGCTTTGGAAACAACGGGCTATTTTCCCACAGCGGTTAATGCCGGAGACAGTGAGACCTCTAGCGCCTGGAAGCGCGAACTTGTCGCTCCTTTTGCGGCAGAGGGCTACGCGCTTCAGCCTGATAACGATGGTATGCAACACTCACTTTTACCGATTGACCAGCAGTGGATGTATCACGCGCTCGCTGACACTCTCATCGCTTCTCGGGTTATCAGTTCGCAAGAAGGCGTTGATGCAAGCAAAGTGGGCATTATGGGCATTTCGTGGGGCGGTATCATCGCTTCCCTTGCGTTAACGTTTTACCCCTACGCTTTTGCTTTGCCAATTTATGGTTCAGGATACCTCGATGAAGCCCTGAGTTATATGGGAAAAATCTTCTCTGACTCAGCGACGCAAAAGCTTTGGCTTGCCCAACATCGTTTTGCCAAGGCGCAAATGCCGATTCTGTGGCAGGGATGGAATGCCGACAATAATTTTTCAATCAATTCAATAAGCAAAAGCTATGCCGATACAGCGAAAATCAATGGCAGAACCCGCCTCTCTTTAGTGAATAACATGCTGCATTCCCATTCGATTGCTTGGGGAAGAGAAGAGCCCTTTTATTTCGCTGATACGGTTTGCCTTGGAAAGGCCGAACTTCCCAATTTCGCCGCGAATTCAAGCGTCGATCGACAAATATCATGGCATCTCGATTACGATGAAACGGCCTTTCCGAATCTTTCGGTGAAGGCCTACTATCTCACTTCGCCCCTTGCCTACGATTCATCCTCGACGATCGCTGTGGCTTTTACCAGCCTTCGCTTGGGTTTGGCCGATCACGAAATCACGGGATCGTTACCAGCGGAAGCGGTGGCCTATTATTTGGAAGTCAAAGCTGATCTCAACGGAGCAAATGGTTTCGTTTCTTCGCCTTTTGTCGAACTTTGAGTTTTTGACGATGGCCCCTCGGCAGTCGTGGTCTTTTGGTTATTTTTCAATCGTTATTTCAACCGCTGATTTTCATAGGAATAGGATCGGTATCGATAAAGAACAAAATGAATTGCATGGCAAAGAAATCGTTGGTTTATTTCCAATCAGGCGGCCCGACGACCGTCATCAACTCTTCCTTGCTTGGAGTTATCCAAGAAGCGAAACGTCATCCGGATATTGATGGCCTCTTTGGCTCAATGTACGGCGTCGAAGGATTGCTTGAAGATAATCTCATCGATCTTCGAGAAGAAAGCGAGAGTGATCTTTCGCTTTTGAAACATACCCCGGGGGCGATCCTTGGCAGCACTCGCCGTAAAATGCCGGGAATAGAAGATCCCCTTTTTGACAAGATCATCTGGACCATGCAAAAGCACAATATTGGCTACGTTTTAGTCAATGGGGGGAACGATTCGATGGATACTTGCCATCGTCTTTCTCAATTTTTTGAAGCCAAAAAGATGGCAATTCAAGTTTTGGGCATTCCGAAAACGATCGATAATGACCTTGAATTGACTGATCATGCCCTCGGCTATCCTTCAGCGGCCAAACATATCATCAATTTCGTCTCGATGATCGTTCAAGACGCGAAAACCTACCGCAAAGGGAAAATCATCCTTATCGAAATTATGGGAAGGGATACTGGGTGGCTTACGGCGGCAGTGGATCTTTTGCCCGAGGATCGTCGGCCTGATTTTCTCTATCTTCCCGAAATGCCTTGGGACGAAGAAAAAGTCTTGCAAGAAGTCAAGAATACCTACGAAACCCAAGGCTATGTCGTCTGCGCCGTTTCGGAAGGGGTTCCGGTTCATCACCTCAATGAAAATGTCGTTGATAGTTTCGGCCACAAAGCTCTCGAAGGCTGCTGCGTAAGCGTCGCCGCTCTCATCAAAGAAAAACTCGGCTATGCCTCTCGGGTCGTCGAATTATCCATCTCCCAGCGGGCTGACCCACTTTTAGCTTCCGAAATCGACATACAAGAGGCGATGGATGCGGGCTCATTTGCCGTTCAATCGCTTTTGAAGGGCGCAAAAGACCAAATGGTCTGCCTCGATCGGGTTTCATCGAACCCCTATCAGATCGCTTTTGTTTTGGCCGATGTTTCTCATGTGGCCAATCGGATTAAATACGTTCCCGCTGAATATCAAATGAATGACCGGCGGATGACCGATGCTTTTCGCGATTATCTCCGTCCGTTATTGGGCCTCGATTATCTTTATACCCAAGCCACATTTAAGTACCACAAAGTAAAATAGAAGTCTGTCGCCTTTAAAAAGGGAGCTTATTTCCCGATTTCAACCATGATTTCAGCGCTGAAATCACGCGAATTTTCGCCAAGGCTAAGAACGTAGAATCCGATGCCGTCTTTTGTCTTTGCCAGCCGCGATGCGGGGATGGCGAGGCCAACTTCCTTCGTTTCGTGCGGTTCTAGCTCGCACCAGGCAAAACCATAGAGTTCTTTGGCCGGACGCAAAGGCATCGAAGAGCGTTTGTGGCCATAGATTTGAATCAGGCGTCGAACGGGTTTGGCCGAGAGATTAACGATGCCTACTTTAAGCTGGATTTGCTCTTTTAAAGCCACTTTCGCGGCGACAACGCTCAAAGAAAGGAGTTTGGAGGGGTAGTAGTAAAGCCCGTAGCCAAATGGATAAAGCGCGCCATAGGGGAGGTCGCGCCACTTGGTGGTGAAGTAATTGTTGTCATCGTTGGGGCGGGGCGAAGAGAAACCATTGAAGTAGGTGGGGCAGGCGCTGGCAGTGCGCGGGAAACTCATCGCGGTGTGACCAGTCGGCTCTTCTTTGCCCGAAAGAAGCTCGCTCAACGCCTCTCCGCCTTCGATGCCAGGCGCCCACATATCGAGGATGGCGCCGCAGTTTTCTTCTTCTTCGCTGAGAGAAAGAACCCGAGCGGAGGTCAGGATTAACACCACCTGCTTGCCCGCTTTAATGAGAGAGCGAATCTCTTCTTTTTGTTCGAGCGGTAAGTCGAGGTTGCTCAAGCTGGCGGCCTCGCCAGCTTTATCGCGTTCAATCCCGGCAAAATATAGGACGATCTCCGCGCCTTTGCCTTCCTTAAGAAGTGGGAAATCGCGCGTAAGGGCTTGTTTATAGGTGATGGAATGATCAAGGCTATTATCGTAAGACCAAGGGCCGTTTTGTCCGATGGCAGAGTCAAAATAAGGGCCCTCTGCCGAGATAATCGAATTGGGGTTCAAAGGCAAAACCCCGTTATTTTTCAAAAGGACGGCCGAGCGGAGGGCTTCTTTTTTGGCTTGGGCCAATGCGGCTGGGGTCAATAGAGCTTTGCCTTCGCGGGTTTCGTCGGCATAAGGATGCTCGAAGAGACCCAATTTGTTTTTGAGTTCGAGAACTCGGAGGACGGCGGCATCGAGTTCTTTCTCGCTGATGCGGTCTTCTTTGACGAGTTCGGGAAGATATTTGACGTAGAGCCGGCTCTCCATATCGATATCATTGCCCGCTTTGAAGGATTCGTAGACTGCTTCTTTGGCCGAGGCGACGTAATGGGAACTCTGGAGTTGGGCGACGGCGGCATAATCGCTGACGACTACGCCCTTGAAGCCCCATTTCTTTCGCAAAAGATCGTTGATCAAAGCTTTATTGGCGGTGCAGGGGACCCCCTCGACATCGCTAAAAGCCGACATCACGGCCAACGCCCCTTCTTTGATGGCGGCTTCATAAACGGGGAAAGCATAAGTCTCGAGTTCGTAGCGGGAGGCGATCACCCGTTCGTATTCGCAGCCTTCTTCGAGGAAACTGTAGCCGCCGAAGTGTTTGACGGTGGCGGCCATATGATTCTGATCGATCTTGCCCTTTCCTTGGAGGCCTCTGACTTTGGCCTTGCTCATTTCTTCGGCGAGATAGACGTCCTCGCCGCCCCCTTCAATGTTGCGGCCCCACCTTGCATCGCGGGCAATATCGCACATTGGGCCAAACGCCCATTTAGCTCCGAGAGCACAGCCTTCTAAGGCCATAAACCGGTTGGTTTCTTCCGCTAAAGCGGGGTCAAAAGCAGCATCTTCGCCTAATGGGCAGGGGAAAATGGTCCGCAAACCATGCAGCATGTCCCCGCAAAAAAGAATAGGTATCGCGTGGGCGCTAAGGGCGAGGTTCTTTTTCTGGAGTTCGTTATTGATCTTTGGATCGAAAAACATCATGCTGCCGATTTGACCTTTGAGAAGAAGCTCGCTTTGCCTTTCGGGTGAGAATTCGCTATAGATGGAACCGCCGAGCATATTGAGTTGGCCAACCTTTTCGTCAATGGAAAGTTCCTTAAGGAGTTGTTTGAGTGCCTGTTTATTCATAAGAAATGAGCCCTTTTATGGCTCTATCATAGTCTCCTGTCTCCTGTAAAGGCTATGAAAATCGCCCCGCAATTCCTTCTGAAAAAGTTTTCAAGACTTTCATTTTTCAATAAGTCATTATTTGTTCGATTGTATCTAATAAATTAGGTACCCATAAAAGTTTGTTTTCACTTATGTAAGCGTTTACAATAAAGTTGTCATTTTCAGTAAGGAGGTACTTCAATGTACAAAAAGAAAATGGCTTTGGTAACCGTCTTGGCGGCCGGAGTCTTGGGACTCGCAGCCTGCGGAGGCGGTGCGACGAGTTCGCAAAGCTCGTCTACCCAAGCTTCGTCATCGGCAGGAACGACATCTTCTTCGCAGCCGTCAACGTCCAGCAGCGTGCCGGCTTCTTCTTCGACCTTTGCGGCCAAAAAAGTCTCGCTAGCAGTCAAAGGCTGGCAGGATAATGGCGATTCGGTTTACACCCCGAACATCTCAGGGGATTCGCTCACGCTCGCCTACGATAAGGCAGGCAGTGGCTGGGCTGCCGTCAAGTTCTCGATGGGAACTATCGCTCCGCAACTTAGTGATGCGATAAAACTCGTCATGAAGGCCAAACTCACCGACCATACGGGAACCGGCCCGCTTACGATTCTTCCGAAACTTGAATTCAACGATTCGACGGTCACTCCGGCGAAGGAATGCAAATTCAAACTGAGCGACACGGAAGTCACCTATGAATGGGATCTTTCGAGCGTTCCGTTGACCGATGCGCTCCAGATGCTCATTTTCGTTGAGCCGGATTGTGGGGCGACGGCTGGC
>JBAYEZ010000082.1:0-5108 GCA_041667485.1 Bacilli bacterium | reverse complement strand
GCCTCCCTTAGCGACGTGAGCGTCGAAGCGATGGCTTCCGGATTAACCGCGACCTCGCTTGCCGACCTCAAAGCTTCCGTCATTGCCTCGGGCAGCGCCAAGTTCAACGTCGAAGGCGTTTCCGCTTCGGCCATCACCGGAGATTATGCCAATATGAAGGTTGCCGCTTATCTCGATAACGGCAACGTTTATGCCGATGCTTCGAATGCCACTTTCATTCAATTTGGCAACTTCATTGCTTCTTTGCTCAGCTCGAACCCGGTGACCGCCAGCGCTGGCAAGTATCTCTACCCGAATGCCGTGAGCGCGAAGAGCCTTCCGATTTTTAGCGAGAAGGTCAAAGCCCAAGTCGCGAGTGACGTCGCGGTGACCATGGACCAGCTCGCCAGCTACAAAGACTATTTCCAGACCGTTTCTTATTCCGACGGGACCTTTGGCCTTAATGCCTCGCTCAAGAAGAACGATCTCGTTTCGCTTGTGGCTCTTATCGCCGCGAAGAGCGCCGGCAGTTCGAATGTCGCCGGTGGCGCGGCTTCGACGGCCGCCCTCATTATTCAGTTCCTCAACGTCAATGCCTGTGATCTCAAGATCACTTTCAACGAGAAAGGTTTGATCTCCTCTTCGTTTGACCTCGACATCGGTGTCGACACCACTTTCGGCGAAATCTATAAGAGTATCGCCGGTGCGAGTGTCGAAGTTCCGAGCGCCTATGCCTCGCTCTCTGAGAAAGTCGCTTTGGCCTTCAAGTACAATGTGAGTTTCCTTCAGGGCAAAGATGTGGTGGTTGCCTTTCCGAACACGAGCGAATACGCGTCCGGCACCAGCTCGGCTCCGCTTGCCGCTTAATTCGTCGAAGCCGTCTATCGATCTTTGGGCTCTTGCCTTTGGGCAAGGGCCTTTTTCGTTCAGTCGGTAAAATATTCCATATCTATATGGAAGTGGTTAAAAGCGTGCTATCATAAAACACGCAAGGAGCAAATAAAAACAATGCTTACTGTCAAAGACCTGTCGAAATCGCAACTCGAAGGCAAACGTGTCTACGTCCGCGTTGACTTCAACGTCCCTCAGAAAGAGGGCGTCATCCGGGATAATAACCGCATCAAGGCGGCTCTCCCGACCATCAATGATCTGACGGGCAAAGGCGCCCGCGTGATTTTGATGAGCCATTTAGGCAAGATCAATTGGAAAGAACCCGACGCTACCAAGATTGAAGAAATGAAGAAAGAAAACGATATGGCTCCGGTCGCCAAAGCGCTCCAAGAGCTCGTTCCCGGCACCAAAGTCCATTTCTGCCCAGCGACCCGTGGCGAAGAACTGAAGAAAGCCGTCGCTGATCTCAAAAATGGCGAGATTTTGCTCGTCCAAAATACCCGTTACGAGAAGGGCGAAGAGAAGAATGATCCGAAGCTGGCTGCCGAATGGGCCGCTTTGGCCGATGTTTTCGTCATGGATGCGTTCGGCTCGGCCCACCGGGCTCATGCTTCGACCGTCGGCGTCCCGACCGTTCTCAAGGCGGAAGGCAAGACCGTCGCCGAAGGCTATTTGATGATCAAAGAAGTTGATAACCTCACCAAGTGTGTTCGCCCGACCGATGCGGATCGTCCTTATGTCGCCATCCTTGGCGGCTTCAAGGTTTCCGATAAGATCAAGGTCATCGAGACCTTGCTCAAGAAGTGCGATAAGCTCTTGATCGGCGGCGCGATGGCCTATACCTTCAAGAAGGCGTTAGGCATGAAAACTGGCAATTCGCCGGTTGAAGATGACCAGCTTGAGTATGCCAAGCGCTGCTACGAAGAAGCCAAAGGCCGGATTATTCTCCCGATCGACAGCATTGTGACCGATAGCTTTGAAGTGACTCCTGATCGCCACATCAAGACCATCAAAGGGGACATCCCCGATGGCTTCCAAGGCGTCGATATCGGCCCGGAGACCTGCGAGCTTTACAAAGCGGAGATCCGCAAGGCCAAATTGGTTTTCTGGAATGGCCCGATGGGCGTCTTTGAGCAACCGGATTTCCAGCATGGAACCAAAGCGATCTGCGAAGCGATCCGCGAGATCAAGGGCAAAGCCTTCACCGTTTGCGGTGGCGGCGACAGCGCCTCAGCGGTCAAACAATTCGGCTACAAGGCGGATTTCTCCCACGTTTCGACCGGTGGTGGCGCTTCGCTCGAGATGATCGAAAACGACGGACATCTTCCTGGCGTTGACGTCTTGGCCTAAGGCAAGAACCATGCGGAAAAAATTACTTTTAGGCAACTGGAAAATGAATAAGACTCCGGCCGAGGCCAAGGCTTTTGCCTTAGCCGCGGGGGAGATGGTCGACTTCGCCGCATCCCATAACATCGATGTAGGCGTGGCTCCGACATTTGTTTGTCTCGAAACCGTCAAAGAAAACATCAACCCGAGGTGCATCGTCGCTGCCCAAAACGTCAATGAGCACGATCATGGCGCCTACACTGGCGAAGTTTCGATCCCTATGTTGCAGTCGATTGGCATCTCTTGGGTGATTTTGGGCCACAGTGAGCGCCGCGCTTACAACGGCGAGACCTCAGAAGCATGCAACCTCAAGATCAAAGCCCTCTTAGCAGCGGGGCTCACTCCGGTGTATTGCTGCGGCGAAAGCTTGGAGACCTTCTCGAAAGGCGAAACCAAGAAGTTCGTCGCTGAGCAAATCCGAACCGGTTTGAAAGATTTGACCTTGGAGCAAGCGGCGAAAGTCGTGGTTGCTTATGAGCCTATTTGGGCGATCGGGACGGGCAAAAGCGCCTCGAAAGAGATTGCGGAAGACACAATCGGCTTCATTCGGCGGACCCTGCGCGAAAGCTTTGGGAACGCCGCCCTCGATATGCGAATCCTTTATGGGGGAAGCGTCAAACCCGAGAACGTCGCCGAATACATGAGCGCCGAGGATATCGATGGCGCGCTGGTCGGTGGCGCTTCGCTTGATCCGCTCTCCTTCAAGGGTTTAATCGACGGGATGCTCAAATAAATTCGCTTTGTTCTTTATCTTATGGAGGTGATGATATGGACAATTCTGCGATCTACAGCGAGGACCATAAGCGAGTCAACGTCAAATTCTTAGGCGTCGTCTTTCTTTATATGTTCCTCGGCCTCGTCATTACGGCCTTGGCCGCTTTCGGTTTTGCGGCCTTCTTGGCCAACGTCTATCCTGACGCCAACCAGCCGAGCCGCTTAAATGAGGTCGGCCAGGAGATTCTGATTTTCTCCGCGATTGGCGCCGGCATTATTTCGATCGCCGATTCGTTCTTGATGCCTGTGCTCGCCCGCAAGAGTGGCCGCGCCCCTTGGTTCGGTTTCATTCTTTACGCCCTTTGCATGGGAATCATGCTCTCGGCGATTTTGCTCTTAGGCGTTCCCTTCGAAATCATCGGTGAAGCCTTTGGAATCACGGCCCTCATCTTCCTCGTCATGGCGGGAATCGGCGCCCTCAGCAAGGTGAATCTGACACCCTTGGCCTATATTGGCATTTGCCTCTTGGTCGGGATTTTCTTTATCTCGGCTTTCTGGGGCATCTATATGCTGATCCACGGCTACGAGACCTATCTGCTCTATTATTATCTGATCAGTATGGGAGTTATCGTGGTGATGATGCTTTTCATCGCCTACGACGTGAACCGGATGGTCGCGATCGCCGACCAAGGCATGGCGACCACCAACACCGCCCTCTATTGCGCCTTTTCGCTCTATGGTGACTTCCTTGTCCTTTTCATTCGAATTCTTTATCTCTTGTTGGCCACGCGGCGAAACTAGAGAAAGAAAACGAAATTAAGCCCGCTTTGGCGGGCTTTTTTCATTGCGTCGGCCTTCATTATCTTTCTCGAGTGAAGCGCAGACGAAAGTGGTGCTAAAATAAAGCTAAAGAAGAGGGAATAACCGATGGCAAAATTCTTAGGCTGCGATTGCGGGACGATCGTTGGCGTGATTCAAGAAGGGAGCTGCACCCCGGAATGCTGCGGGAAGGAGATGGAAGAACTCCCGATCCACCAAGGCGAAGAGGAAGGGAAAGAAAAGCACGTTCCCCTCGTTCACGAAGAAGACGGGAAGGTTTATGTTCAGGTGGGCAGCGTCCTCCATCCGATGGAAGCGACTCACTATATCGATTGGATCTATCTCCTCACCGACAAAGGCGCCCAGCGCAAGATCCTCCATCCAGGCCAAAAGCCGGAGGTGGTGTTCCTCATTGGCGAAGATGAAGTAGTGCTCGAAGTGATCGCCCACTGCAGTAAACATGGGCTCTGGGAAGCCAACCTCGACTAAAGAAGACAAAAGAAATGGAGCGGGACTAACCCGCTCTTTCTTTGTGTCTACGCGGGCGCAGGAGCGCCATGCGCAGGCGCCAAAGGATCCGAAAGAAGAAAACTGAGCATTTATTCTTTCGATGGAATCGTAACTTTTCAGACTTTTGACGCAAAGGTGTTGACACTTTTTTCCAAATGGCTAGAATATTCCTCGCTGCCCTTAAGAAGGACGAACCTCCTGAGGATGGCTGGTACGGCAGGCTTCGACAATCGGAGCAAGAAAAAAATCTTGCAAAAGTTGTTGACACAGAAATGTGGCAAGCCTATAGTATCAAAGCGCGCAAATTTGGGTAGAACCCCCTTGCGAAAGCAAGAATTGCGCGGTCTGATCTTTGAAAACTAAACAGATGTACAACATACACTTAACGTCGATTTCTTTAATGGAATCAACAATAACCAGATAATTTATTTGAACTAGATCTAACTTTTTGAGAGTTTGATCCTGGCTCAGGATGAACGCTGGCGGCGTGCCTAATACATGCAAGTCGATCGGGTGCAGCAATGCACCAGAGGCGAACGGGTGAGTAACACGTAGGTAACCTGCCCTCGAGACTGGGATACCCAGACGAAAGTTTGGCTAATACCGGATAACAACGAAAGAGGCATCTCTTTTGTTTGAAAGGCGCTTTAAAGCGTCACTCTTGGATGGACCTGCGGCACATTAGCTAGTTGGTGAGATAATAGCCCACCAAGGCAAGGATGTGTAGCCGATCTGAGAGGATGACCGGCCACAATGGGACTGAGACACGGCCCATACTCCTACGGGAGGCAGCAGTAGGGAGTTTTCGG
>JBAYEZ010000081.1:0-5217 GCA_041667485.1 Bacilli bacterium | reverse complement strand
GAAAGCGGATAGATGGCTTTCGCCAGTTTCTTTTTCCGGATAGCGTGAAAATCCTTGCAAAGGGGGACGCCATGGAGACGGGAAAGATAATCGGCCATTGCCACGAGATAAAATGCCTGGGGCAAAAGTGTATCGCAATAGAGTTTTTCGATCCGTCCGCTTTCAAGAAGAGCGATCAAATACGGGATGTCGCCCATCTTTTTGAGTTGGCGGCACTCCTCATTCCGAAAGCTGTCAAAGGGGTCGCTTCGGCTCTTTTTCTTCATTTCGCTCTCAAGGAGTTCTTCCATCGAAACCCCCAAAGTCTGGGCTAAACGGTAGAGTGTCTCCGCATTGCACTTTAAAAGGCTGGCTTTATGAGAAAGGAGATCCGTGACCGTGGTCTGAGGAATCCCGCTTTCCTTCGAAAGGCGGTAACCCGACATTCTCTTTTGGCGAACAAGGTTGATAAAAGACATAAATAATTGCTTCTATTCTATCGGTAAACCGACATAGTTTCAAGCATGGCTTTTTCCGCTCGTTTTCTTTCGTCAATCTGTCGGCTTTCTTTCGGCGAACTTTCGCGCAAACACGCTCACCAATCATTTCAATTCACCGAAAAGACTTACTATTTTTAAAGTTGAAAAGACATCATTCTGTCATTGTTCTATCCTTCATGAAAGCAATTGTTTTTTCCTTGGTTTAGAAAATCTTCGATAACATTTTCTTCAAAAAGCGAATGATAACGCGCCGCTTTTAAGAAGAGCCAATTTATGGCCAAGAGGATTGTTCTTCTTGCCTCTGTGCTCTTTGCCTTCTCCCTCGTCGGCCGCACCTCGCTATCCAATAGCGGCGCTTCGCCCGCGCTGGCATCAAGTTCTATGACTTCGGCTCCGACCGCATCGAGCGTTGGCCCTTCAAGTTCGAAAACTCCCGCCACCAGCGCCGATGCCTAGACTCCATGGGCGGGATGAAAAAGCCGACGCCAAGAAGGTCGGTGAAATAAACAAAAGGCTGACCAAACGAACAAATAGTTCTAGGAACGGGATGAGATAGAAAAAATGACGAAAAACGTTATGTTTTCCTCCCTCCGATTCGATATGGGTTCCTTGACGTTATCCAATTGCGATTCGCCCAGCGCCAAAAAATAGATGATCATTCCTTCAAACCGCGTCATTTCTTGGACGTTGTCTTTTAGAAGGACGAATCGTGAAGCGATTATAATGCAATCGTTTGCGTAAAGTTATTGACTCCACTAAACTACAATTTTATAATCTTTTTATATTTGAAAGCGATTACATAACGAAACAGCCTTCTTAAATATCGCTTAAAATTGCAAACGATTGCATTGAAAGGAAAAACGCATGGCAACCATCAAAGACATCGCTAAAAACTTAGGTCTATCGACCTCAACGATCTCCCGAGCTTTAAACGGCAATAAATCCATCTCTGAAAAAACGAGAAACGAAGTCAAAGCCGAGGCTCAACGGATCCACTTCACTGTGAACTCGATGGCTCGGAGTTTAATCAGCAATAAGTCTTATACCATCGCGCTCTTTGTCGATGCCGATAACGAACAAGCTTTTCAAAACCCCTATTTCTACGAGGAAACGCATGGCATTGAAAACTATGTATATAAGAATGGCTACTCCTTATTGGTTGCCAATGTGAAAACTGCCCAAAAAGGACAAGACATGATCGATTTCATCACGAAATCCAAACGGGCAGATGGGTTGATTCTTCCTTCGAATATCCTCACGGACGAACTCGCCAAGAAACTCAATGCGGAAAAAATCCCCTTTGTTTCCATCGGCCAGCCCGGCAGTTTAAGCGTTCCGGTCTCTTGGATTGATATTGATAACTACCGCGGCGCCGAAGCGGCCACCGCCTGTCTCATCAAAGAAGGGAAGCGCCATCTAGCTTTTTTGGGCTTAAACAAACAAAATCTCTTCAGCAATCGCCGCTACGAAGGTTTCAGGAACGCCCTTTACGCCAACAACTTAGAACTCAGCGAAGAATGCGTGGTCGAATGCGGAAAGACCAAAGAAGATGGCTATCGCGAGATGAACCGCCTCTTAGCGAAACATCCGTCGATCGATGGCATCCTTTGCGGCGATGAACTCCTCTCGATTGGAGCAATCAAAGCCATCGCTGAAGCAGAAAAACATATTCCTCAGGATATCGCGCTTATCAGTTTTGACAGCGCGCAAATCGCAGAGCTTTCTTACCCCAGCATCACGACAATCGACGTCGACGTGTTCCAACTCGGCTATCAGTGCGCCCGCCTCCTTTTTGAACTCATGAACAATCCCGACTCCAAAGATCAGGGGATTCTCGTCAGTACGGGCATCCAATATCGCGAAACGACGAACGAAGCGAACGAAAGGGAAAGAAAATGAGTCTGATTTTACTTCATAAAGAAACCAAGGAATACGCCTACCCGCTTTCACGAAAAGAGATATTCCTCAAACTGGAATCCCTCGATACGATGGTGGACTCCGTCGACGTTATCTATTGGAAACGATTTCGGGAAGCCACGCGCAAGAGCAAGGCGATGAAGTCGCTTATCCAGGGCGGGCCGAATCGTTATTTCGTCGGGCAAATCGCCTTTGACGATACCCTCCGCTATTTCCAATACGTCTTTGAGGTTACCAGTCAAGGCCGGATCTGTTATTTCTCGCCTCTCGGTATCACAGAATCTTTTCCAACGAAGCCCTTCGAATACGAAGGCGTTCTCCCCGATGAGACGTTTGTCACCCCCGAAGCTTTCCATGGCCGCGTGGGTTACCAGATTTTCCCCGACCGGTTTTTTAACGGCAATCCGGCCAACGATCCCGCGGGAACGGTTGCTTGGGAGAGCAAACCAACCCGCGATAATTTCTTTGGCGGAGACTTGAAGGGAATCCAAGACAAAATCCCCTATCTTGCCAGCCTAGGAATCCAGACCCTTTTCCTCACCCCAATCTTTGAAGCGAAATCGAACCATAAATATGACACGATCGACTATTTCAAAATCGACCCCTCTTTCGGGACAATCGAGGACTTTCATCGACTGGTGACCGCTTTGCACGCCAAAGGAATCAAGTTGGTTTTGGATGGGGTGTTTAACCATATCGGCTTTTATTCGAAACCTTTCCAAGACGCCTTGCGCAACGGCCGCGAATCCCCCTATTGGGATTGGTTCTTCATCAAGGGAGAAGCCATCGATCCCATCCGCGTCAATTACGAATGCGTTGGCGATTACAAATGGATGCCAAAACTCAACACCTCGAATCCTGCGACGCAAGATTACCTTCTTTCAGTCGCCCTCTATTGGCTCCTGCAAGGCGCCGATGGTTGGCGGCTTGATGTCGGAGATGAGTTAGCCTCTTCTTTCCGGCGCCGGCTCCGTCAAGAAATCAAACGTTCTTATCCTGAAGCTCTCATCTTGGCTGAGACCTGGCACGATGGGGAGGACCTTTTAAGAGGCGATCAGGCTGACACCTTGATGAACTATCGCCTCCTTGATGCTCTTGTCGCCTTGCTGGGCGAAAAACCGATTGATAATACAACCTTTGAACAACAGATTTCTGCCGTTTATTTCGATTATCAAAGCCCGGCCCATCCAGTCCTTTATAACCTGATTGACAGTCATGACACCGAGCGTTTTCTCACCACGCTTAAGGGCGACAAGAAACGCTTGAAAATCGCTGCCGCCTTCCAATTTCTTCTCCCAGGAATGCCTGTCATTTTCTATGGCGATGAAATCGGGATGAGCGGAGAAAACGATCCCGATTGCCGCAGACCGATGAAATGGGAGCAAATCGATTGGGATTTGCAGGGATATTATAAAAAACTGGCCCAGTTGAAAAACAACCACGAAGCCTTGAAGAAAGGCGATTTCGCCTTCGTAAGAACCACGGGGAAGAGCATCGCTTTTTTGCGAAAATCACCGAAAGAAAACCTGCTGATCGTCATCAATCCGACGCCGGAAAGAGAAACGCTCACCTTTTCCAATCTCATCAGCGCCGAAGGCGGCCAAAAGGCCCCCTTTTCCCTTGACATTTTACCGGAAGACTACGTCGTGAAGAATCTCTAACTTGGTTAATCCGTCTCTTTCCAAAAACGGGCCCATTCGCGGCAGGAGACGACATTAATAAAACAAAAGAAAGGAAGAAAAAACGATGAAGAAGTTTATGAAAGTCTTCCTTCCCAGCGCAATCGCGATGCTGTTTTGCTCCGCCTGCGCCCAAAACGGGGGATCAGACAAAGTCGAAATCGAATTCTGGCACAACTACGCGGCCGATACAGGACAGGTGGATACCCTCACCACTCTCATTGGAGAGTTTGAGAAGGAAAATCCCAACGTGACGGTCAACCCGGTGTACCAAGAGTGGGCGGCTTTGCAGAAGGGCGTCACTCTTGGCGCAAGTTCCGGGGTCCTCCCTGATGTTCTTCGCGGCGATATCGCTTTCGTTCCGCAGTTCCAAAGTCTCAACGTGCTCGAGGAGGTCGGCGCGTATAGTGACTACGCTGAAGCGGCAGGAAAGGTTTTAAAGCAACCCAACTCGTCGAACCTCATGAACGGAAAGTATTATGGTATCGCCTGCAACACGAACACCAAAGTTTTATTTTACAACAAAACCATCCTTGATGCACACAACGTGAAAGTGCCGGAAACCCTCGATGCTCTCTGGAGCGCAGCAACCGCAGTCAGCGGCGATGGCGTCACGGGCTATGTCGAGCCTTGGACCGGTGTTTGGAATGTTGGCCCCTACATCTGGAGTGAGGGCGGCGACATCCTCTCGAGCGACAACAAAACGGCCAATGGTTATCTCAACGGCGCCATCAGCGTTGCCGTTATTACGAAACTGCATGATATGTATGCGGCCGGCAGCTTAACCGGCAGTTCGATGAACACCTCCGTCTTAGGCGACACGGATGGCTGGGCTCAGAACAAATACGCCTTCGAGCTCGACGGCCCGTGGCGGGCTTCTTCGTGCGAGGCCGCCAAAATTGATTACGGGGCAATGCCGCTTCCGGAAGGCAAGGCAGGATCCGTCTCTGTCCTCGGCGGCGAGAACCTGATGCTCTTCAAGCATTCCTCCGACGCCAAGAAGAAAGCCGCTTGGTCCTTCGCAAAATTCTTGGTGTCCGAACATGCCCAAGTCGAAATGGCCAAGCATGGCCAAATGCCAGTCAACACATCTGCTTTAACCGATGCCGATGCTCTCAACGCCATGCCATTGCTTCCGATCT
>JBAYEZ010000080.1:0-5223 GCA_041667485.1 Bacilli bacterium | reverse complement strand
CTGAAGCGCATTCAGATAGGAAGCGCCCGAATCATCGGGGATATTAACGACGCCGGCGTTGACAGCGGTTCGCCCATCTTCGTAATTAATGTATTCGGTTCCGGCCATATCGAATGTCGAGGCCAAGGAGCCGTCATTAGCGATGATTTTATCAATCGTTGCCTCGCTCTTCATCGTCAGAAAAATCATGTTGTAACGCTTGGTCTGCCCATCCGAATCAAGACGAGTCAAAGTCTTCGAAAGTGACGTCTCGAATAACGAACTGAAGGCACCGAGGAGCGACATATAACTGCTGGTCTGATAAATCTGGAACCAGCCGCCTGTCCCTGTCACCCAGTTCTCAAGTTTGGTGTCCGCATCTACGCTGACTTTATTCGACTCACGCTCGGTGATCTGTGCTTCCGTCTTACCAGAGAGGTCATAGGTCGAAAGCTGGCTGATGATCAGCGGGCCACCCGCTTTCAAGAGCTCGGAATTTTCAATCTTCAAACTCGAGCCGTGCTCGACGAAGACCATGGCGGAGAAAGAATTGTGCATGCGGGAGTCTTTCATAACCATATCGGCGGAAAGGCGCTTTAAAACACCGTTTTCGTCGGTGTGGGACCAGCCGCCTTCATCAACAATACCCGAGAAGAAGGAATCCACCACCACATCATTGACGAACGAGTCGGTGTGGGTCTTGAAGAAGATAACGCCGCCTTTGTCAAGCGTGGCAATGGTTGAAACGCCTTGATTGCCCACCGCCGACATATCGTTGATGGTGATTTTGAAGCCACGACTTTCAGCATCGGAGCCATCGTAAGTGTTGCCGAACAAGCCAGCTTCAGGAATGACGTTCACGCCCGCGCCGGGTTTGGCGCCTTTGCAATCATCGGTTTCTTCGACAAAGGGGAAGGAATCGCTGTCGCCCGAAACATTGCGAAGGGAAATCTTATGGTAATTGCCATAAATACTGAAGACGGGGCTTGCCACGGTCGGAATGTGACCGAAGACAATAACCTGGTTCTTCAAGGTGCCAACCATATCGGTACTGTTCGGGCCTCCCTGAGCCTCCGAAAGATTCTGCCAGACATAGTAATCAGGCAAATCGCTCTTGCGGATCTCGATATCGTTTTGAATCACGACATTAGCGATGTCGGTGCTCGGGATATTATTGGCCGTCCGGAAATTGTCCAAACTTGTTTTTAAAGCCGCATTCGACGTGTAATAGATATCTTGGTTGTTGATGATGCTGAGCTCTTTGGCATTGGTGATGTTATAGCCTTCGACGACACTCAATTTATAGGAGATCTCAGGGAAGTTCGTCAAATCGGAATTCTCGTCATAAAAATAAGTGAGGACATAGTCGCCCGCTTTGCCTGTTTTGAAATCGATTTTTCCGGTGGTCGTTAAAGCATCGACGTCATCAAAGTAATCACTCAACTTCAGCTCGGTTTTCGTATCGCTCGCTGTCGTCAGTTTGACCGAGACATTCGAGTAATCATTCATCTCAATGGTTTTCTTGGAGATGGGGTCATAGCCGTAGATGACAGGCAAGAGGCTGATCGGATTCACGGTCGCGATTCGGAAAGGAGCGATGCCCATGAAAACACTCGAACCATCCTTCATGGTGCTGGCGGCGCCTTTGGATGCCAAATAAGAGACATAGCGAGAATTCATCGACCAGTTTGTCGCAACATAGGCAGATTCCTTGCTAGCCACCGAATAATCCATGCTGGCAGCAAAGGAGCCGTCGGCGTTGGTGTAGACAACCGTCATGGTAGCTTTGGTCTTCACGACCGCGGTGTCGATCGGCACGGTCAAGGCGATGCGGGTTTTGTTGCCCGAATAACGGAGGTAAGCAAGCTGCGTTCCATTGGCATTGTAGGTGTAGATGGCTAAACCATCATACGAAACGATTTCGTTTTGGATATAAGAGTCTTTTTGGGAATTCGGAACGATGCTGATTTTTGCGACTTTTAGGTCAGAATTTTCTACGACCTCATACGTCATATTCGCAGCAAAAACTTTTCCATTGGCGGTGTAGGTCACAGTGAAAACAAAGCCGGTGCCCACCTTGATTGTGGAAATCTCGGAATGCGTGATTTCGGAGGAGTGCTCCGAATACTTTAATTCAGCCAGAACATGGCCAGCCGCATTCTTAGTGATAACAACCAACGTATCATAATTGATGGTGGCCCCCACTGGGAAAGAAGCCGAGATCGAACCTTCCTTGATTGCGATAGCAGCGACAGCGACATCTTGCTGTGACGAGGCAGAAGACGACGATTCAGAACTCGTATTCGAAGAAATGACGGAGGAGTTCCCTTCGTGATTGCAGCCCGTTAAAGGCAAGGCAAGCAAAAGGGCTCCAGCCGCGATTAAGAAACATCGTTTGTTAGTAGATTTCATTAAATAAATTCCTTCTATGTTTTTTGCAACCGAGCCTATTTTACTCTCTTGGTTTAGGAATGAAAAACAACTTTAAGTTACCCCAAAGTTAAAGCGCAAGAACCGATACTTTTCCTTCTCTATATGGGGGGAAAGCAGGTAAACAAAAATAAAGAGATGAATTTCCAAAAGCAACAATTTCGAGTATGGCACATCTTTAGGGGGCGCATCGTATCAATTTTTTAACAAACGGTCGGTCATCGCCCTAACGATGATTTGGCAGAGGCAAAATGGTTGAGGCGGGCCTTGCCGGCCAGTATCAAAGAGGAGACGCCACCAAAGCGGTGATTCTTTGTCCTCATTTCTCACGTTGGCGGCAGGGGACTCATGCGCTCCTCTTTTGTTTTACCTCATTTTCCATTAAACTAAAAATCATGAAACGGGCCTTGGTCCTCTGTGGCGGCGGTTCCCTTGGGAGCTACGAAGTTGGCGTTTGGAAATATCTCCGCGAAATCGGAATGAATTTCGATATCGTCACGGGCACATCCATCGGCAGCATCAACGGCGCAATGGTCGCCAGCGATGATTTTGAAAAGGCCGAAACGCTGTGGAAGAGCATCGCGGCCGATAAAGTCATGGTCAATGGGATTAACTTTTATAAGCGATTATTCAGCGATCCCAACCTGAACAAGCGCTTGATCGCCTTCGCCCGCACCTATGTCAAAAATGGCGGAGCCGACATCACGCCGCTCAACGATCTCATCAAAGCTAGTATCGACCCTCATAAAGTCAAAATGTCACCCATCACGCTCGGCGTGGTTACCACCGCTTACCCCTCCTTAAAAGAGGTTGATGTGGTTTGCAATGATCTGCCCGAGGACAAGATTCTCGATTACCTCCACGCTTCGAGCGCTTGCTATCCGATTTTCCCGATCTATAAAATCGATAAACACCATTACGTCGACGGGGGCTACAACAACAATCTTCCGATCGATTTCGCCATCCGCCTAGGCGCGACAGAGATTGTCGCGGTTTTGCTCCACGCCGTCCCGAAAGTCCCGCAACACAAAGAGATGATGAATCTGCCCTTTGTCACCACCGTCCGCCCTTCGCGCGATACCGGCTCTATTATGGACTTCGATGGCAAAGTTGAGCGCGACAATATGACGCTCGGCTATAACGATGCCAAGAAAACCTTTGGGGCGGCTTGGGGTCGTTCCTTCACATTTGAAAAGGATGAAGCTTTCGCGCCGATTTGGAACGAATTCTCGCTTCGATTAGCCAAAAAACATCCCTATGACTTTGACAAGATTCGCAAAGCTTTGGCTTTCGAAGACATCGTTCCGATGGGAGCCAGGCAAATTTTCCAGCAGACGCTTGAACTGACGGGGGAATGGTTAAATCTTGACTATCTTCCGATCTACACCTTCCCCGCCTTTATCCAAGCGATCGTCAAAACCATCGAAGACGCCATCGCTCATTCGACGGAGCCCCCTTTTCAAAAGAATTACGACTTTGGTCTGCGCCTCAATAAAACCATCCAAGAAAAATTCCTCTATTCTCTCTACCATGCCGCCCTCAGCAAAAATAAGGCAGCCAAGATCGACTTGCTTTATTCTTTCAATCCCGAGACAGCCGCAATCAAAGAGCTGTTCTTCCTCTTACAGGAAAAAAACCTTTTGCACAGGTAAAGAAAGTGCAAGAAAAGGGAGATCGGCCCGATCTCCCTTATTCCTTGAAAACATCAAAGATAATACTTATTCAAGACTTTTAACGTCTTTTCGTCGAGTTCGTAGACCAAGGGTTTCCCGGTCGGAATTTCGACGGAAACGATTTGCTGAGCGCTCAAATGCTCGAGCTCCATAACAAGGGCGCGTAAGCTGTTGCCATGGGCGGTGATTAAGACTTTCTTGCCCGCTTTGATGGCGGGAGCAATCGCGCTGTCGAAGTATGGCTTAACCCGGTTGGCAGTATCGACAAGGCATTCGGTGAGCGGCAGATCGCTTTCGGCCATCTCGCCCTTCTTCACGAGGTCTTGATACTTGGCTTGATTCCCCGGGAAGCGCGGATCACTTGGCGTGAGCTTCGGAGGTTGAACGTCGGCGCTGCGGCGCCAAATGTGAACCTGCTCATCGCCCCACTTCTTGGCAGAATCGGCTTTGTTGAGGCCTTGGAGCGCACCATAGTGGCGTTCATTTAAACGCCAGGAATAATGCTTCTCGATGTTCTCTTCGCCGAGCTCGCCAAGCACGATTTCCATCGTGCGATTCGCCCGCTTAAGAACCGAAGAGAAGGCTAGGTCGAAATGATAATTGTCTTTGGCTAAAACAATGCCAGCGGCGTGCGCCTCTTTCACTCCGTTTTCGGACAGGTCGACATCGGTCCAACCCGTGAACTTATTCTCAAGGTTCCACTCGGATTCACCATGTCGGATCAACACTAATTTGACCATGATTTTTGGATTTCCTTTCCTAATCTCCGCTAATGATTATAGCGAGGAGTTTTTCTTAAAGAAAGAAAGAGCCTTATCGTAAACGAAATTGATGAAGAGTCCCGAAAGAAGGACAAAGATAATCGCGAGGCTTACGCCGATCGAGTAAGGCGAAGTATCGAGACCCATGAAAGATTTGGATGACAGATGGTCCAAATTCTCGTGAATCATATCGATCCCCATCGAAGCGAAACCAAACCATTGGAACAGGGGGGCGCCAAAAGAAAGAGGAGGAGTTTGCTGAAAAGGCAAAGGAGAAACGGCGCTAATAAACCATAAAAAGCAATCGTGCTGCCCCAATGATAGACACCACCGCCATAAATAAGATTGTGAAAAAGGGAAGGCAGGCGATCACCGAAAGG
>JBAYEZ010000079.1:0-5403 GCA_041667485.1 Bacilli bacterium | reverse complement strand
CGATCGAATTGATCGCCGGCGAGATTTTTATTCGGGGCATGAAAATCAAATTATGGGATTACTCGGCGCGCTGGGGCAATTTTCAGGGCATCATCTGCCCGCTCTTTTCGTTGATTTGGGCGCTCGTTGGCGCCGCTTATGTCCTTTGGATTAACCCGCTTTTCGACCATATTGTCGCCGGCCTTTTGAGTAACATCCTGGCGACAGGGATGGTCGAATCCTTCCTCTATGGCATCTTGGCTGTCGACCTCGGCATGAGCTTTGGGCTCGCCACCAAGATCCGCAAAGCGGTCGCCGATCGTCGCTTGGTCGTCGATTGGGACAAGATCAAGGTCAGTTTCCAGGATCATTTCAAGCGACTCAAGAAAACGCCAGACTGGGCTTTGCCTTTTAAAACCAAGGGTGAGCAATTCTCGCAGATGATGAGCGAATACGTCGAAGGGCTCCGCTTGGAGAACGCCCAACGGACGGCCGTGTTAAGGAAAAAGATAGAGTTAAGGGCCGCCAAACGGAAGGAAAAAGCCGAAAAGAAGAACAAGAAAGAGAATCCATGAATTTGCCAACAGGGGGCGCAGGCGCGCTTTTTTTTACCTTCTTTGGTCTTTCGCTTTTTGCGATGTTCAATAACCTGATCGCTGGTTTTTTGGAAAAAGAACGCTGGCGCAAAATATCCAAACCGTTTTGCCTTCTTTTCTTAGGCGTGGCGGTGGCGATTGCCGTTCCGAGCTACCCGATGGTCTATCTTGCCGCTTTCGCGGGGTTTCTCGGCGATATCCTCCTTATATGGAAAGACAACAAACTCTGCCTCGGGGCTGGGATTGTCTGCTTTTGGATTGGGCACGGGCTCTATCTCGCAAGCTTGCTCCAGATTCTTTATTCTCATCAGGCTTTTTCAACTTCCTATGCTTGGCTCTATATGCTCCTCTTCATCCTCGCCTTCATGGCGTTAATGGTCTCTCCGATGCGGCGTCTCACCAACCATTCAAAAGTCTTCGCCCCGATCGGCGTCTTTTATTCGACGATTCTCGTCAGCGTCGGTGCGGCGGGCATTCTCGGCTGCGCCCTTGGCTTCAGCCAATACTTCGTTTTAGTCGTCATCGGCGATGTCTTTTTCGTTCTCTCTGATTCTCTATTGGCCCATACTTTATTCATCAAAGACGTCAAGCGGCGTGATTTCTACATTATGTTGACCTATCTTTTGGGCCAGATCGGCATCTTGAGCGGTCTTGTTCTGACCTTGCTTAAATAGCGAGATAGACCACTAATTTCTGGAGGGCGCGGGCGCGGTGACTCACCGCGTTTTTCTCTTCTTCGGAGCAGGTTCCGAAATCGAGATTGCCCTCGTCATAATGGAAAATCGGGTCGTAGCCGAAGCCGTTCTTCCCTTTGACTTCCGTCAGGATGTGCCCTCGACAAATTCCCTCAAAGAAGAGGGGTTTGCTGGCGATATTTTCTAAAAGGCAGATGCAACAACGATATTCGGCAGAGCGATCTTTGGCCTCGTGAAGCAGGTCGATGACTTTCTGATCGACCACCGCATAATCGCCTTGGCCGATCTCGTCAGCCCAGCGAGCGCTCCTTAAGCCGGGGAAATGATTTCCGAGCGCTTTGATTTCGATCCCCGAATCATCGGCGATGACCGGCCATTTGACGAGGCTCCTTAATGCCTTGGCTTTGATGTAGGCGTTTTCGGCATACGTCTTTCCGTTCTCGATCGGTTCATCGTCGATATTGAGGTCTTTGGCCGAATAGATCACGTAACCTAAAGGCGCTAAGAGCTCGCGGTATTCGCGGACTTTGTTCGCGTTGTGAGTTGCCAAAACTATTTCTTTATTCATGGCTAAAAGAATACACCAAAAATTACGCATCCCAAATAGCGGTGGCTAAATCTGGAGAGTCGATGAAAGGATTGCGGACATTACCAAGCCGATAAAGCACTTCATTTCGATGAGTCGCCGTTTCGCTGATGGGATAGGCTTTATTCCATTCGATGAGCCGCGACTTTTTGCCATAGAGAAGCAAATCCGGTTGGCAATACTCCGGTATTTCGCGAGATATTGCCCGGGGTCTTAGAGACCAGCGCTTGCCAAGCTACAGTAAGAATTGCCGCAGTCGGAATTAATCTTGGCGGAGGCAGTCCGGAGCATGCGGGGATCGGCTCCGGGGCCGCTGGGGCCGAGATTACCTCAGTTTTTGGGCCAAACGAGCTCGTGGTTCTGGATGACTTGTTCATCCCAAGGGGTCGGCAAAGGCATTTCGCTGTCGAAGCCAAGCGTTTTGTCGGATCCTTTGGGGCCGAGATCGCGTTTTGGCAAAATCGTTTTGAGAGCGTCGTAACTCGGTATCGAGAAAGCCGAGGTGCTGGCATTGTTGCTGAAACTCTGCGAAGGGTTGCCCTGGCTGCCGCGAGAACGACTTTGGAATAGTGAGTTTGAACTCCGCTACTCAAAGAAGCGAAACTGGATGAAAATAGAGGGGATGAAGCGCTGCTAGAAGAATGCGAGAAAAAAGAAGAAACAATGCCGATCGATGTTAGCGGCGAAGACGCCGTTTGGCTCTCGCAACCGCTCAGCACAAAAGCGGCAGTCAATTGCGGTAGAGAAAGGATTCTTTTCCTTTTCAGAGTTCATTAAGATAACAAGTTTTGATCCGCCTTTCTAGCGGAAAGCGGCAACTTAATCACTTTATCCATTATCCTCGAAGACGAAAAGAAAAGGTTTTGGAAAAGATAATGATTGAAAAAGTCGAAAAAGGGCGCAAAAGACCCAAGAAAAAACAGAGAAGCGAGATTATTTCAAGATGAGGGGGGGAATGAAGGGGTGTTTCGACAATTTCTTCTTTCTTCGTCAAAAAAAGTCCCCTTCGTGGTGAAAGGATGCTTTGGAACTGAAAGGATACGATAAAAAATAAAAGTCCCGTTTCTATCGGGACTTTACGTTCAATGGAGCAAGTGGCGGGAATCGAACCCGTGTAATCAGCTTGGAAGGCTGATGTTCTACCATTGAACTACACCTGCAACTTGGCGGACCATGGGGGATTCGAACCCCCGATCTTCTCCGTGACAGGGAGACATGTTAGACCGCTACACCAATGGTCCGTATGGTAAGCGAAGAAGAATATAGCACAGGCAAGGATAAGGGGCAAAGGGAAAAAGGCGTTTCGCGCCTCTTTTAGGCTTGGACTTCCCGGAATAGAGCCAAAGTGGCGCTGGTTTGAGAACCGGTGAAGTCATTGTATTTCGTGTCGTAACTGGCATAAACGCCAGCCCCGGATTTTAAGCTGGCGGAGCCATCGCTTGCCAAAGTGACGCTCCACGAGGTCGTGGCGCTCACGGCGTTGGCGAAACCTAAGTTATAGTGGGGCGAGTTGACACAGCCCGAAAGATAGCCCATTTGAGGATTTTGGAAGGTATAGAAAGCACCATCATTGCCTAAAACGAAGGAGGCAACCGTGTTATCGATATTAAGAAGAGCGGAGTTTATCGTAACCGGCACCGCGCCGACGAAATAGGTGGCAACCATCATCGGGGCGATGGCGTAGCCTGTCCCAGAAGGAGAACTGGCGATGACATAATGGCTGCCATTCACGAGGTCCCCCGTCGAGGTGACGAGGCGAAAGTCTTTGCTCGGAGAGGCCGGTTCTGAAGAGGAAGAATAGCTGGAACTCGAAGGGGTGTAAGAGGAAGTTCTTATTCCTTTCGCGTCCCAGATCATGTCGGCCCATTCCGGATGATCGATGAAGGGATTGCGGGCGTAATTGATGCCCCCGAGGTAGTCGTTCCGATATTTCTCAGCCCGGGTCACCGGGTAAAAAGCGTTCCAGCGGAGCATGTCGTCGAGTTTGCCCATCAAGTGGTTAGCTGAGGTGCCATCAAGGGTAACGGACAATTCGAGGGGCGCGGCCCCATTGCTGGTTCCGCCAGCTCCTGCGGTTGAGAGACTGTAATAACGGGTTGCGGCGTAGAAGATGATGCGGGCGGCTTCTCCCCGCGCGCCTTCATAACCGAAGGCTGCTGGATCCCAGCCCGTCGCCGCCGTGGCTTTGGCGGTCGGATCTTGCCGCTCGGCATACATGTAATTGCTGCGGGAGGAGTTATCGCCCGAATTGGTGGGGCGGATCACTTGAGGGTCGCTTCCGGCATAGCCCGCGTTTTCGCCGGCCCCGCGGCTATTAGGCCAAACGTGTTCCTTATTCCAGCTGCCCGCTTTTTCGTCATGGCGGTAAAAAGCGCAGACACCGCCGTTCGGGTGTTGATCAGACTTGGAAAGGATGTTGTTCAATTCTTTATAAGAGTTACTGCCGGTTTTCGTACCCTTCTTGATCATGACGTTTTGCAGGGCGCCCCGGAAATCGTTGCCGACCATGTTGCCTGAGACATCGATCCCCGCCCAATAGCCATCGATGACGGGAGAAGAGGGAGTTGAAGAAGAATTGCTCGAGGACGCGCTTGAAGTCGCGCTGCTGGAGCTGTCGGGGGAAGAAGATGGTGTCGAAGAAACGGGATTCGAAGAAGCGTTGCTTTCGGAGGCAGGAAGGGATGTGGTTTCCGAAGAAACAGGGGTTAATGAGCTTTGAATGGCGTTAGGGCTCGTACATGCGCTGAGCAGCAAAAAGAGCGAACCGAAAAGAAGAGCGAGTGGCTTAGAGAGCGAGTCTTTTTTCATAAAGAACCATCCTGCCGCCAATTAACCGCGGACTAAATATCATAAAGGAGAACGTTCATCGAAACAACGATCAAATGAAAATCGGATTTCCATTGCTCAAGTTGGGGTCGTTCTTTCTTAATAAGAGGATTATAAGTAATTTAATAGATCGCGTGAAGAAACTCTTTCGCCTTCGCGAGCCTTATCAAAGCGAGGAAAGCGATCTTTTATTCGTGAAGGCGATGCGGGAGAACTGCGCCTGGCATTACGCGCATTGCCCGGATACAAAGCGATTTTGGATCAGGCACATTTTAAGTTTGAGTCGATTCAAGTTTCCGCCGATTTAGTGAAAATCCCCGTCATTCCTACCCTTGATTTCAAACATCGCGCTTTGGCCGCGAGGCTGGAGAAGAAGATTCGCAAAATCACCTTGGGCTGAAGCCGATCGGGTCGATTTCGACCCGATTGAAAGGAAACTGATCCGTTTTGGTCGTGGGCATCCCGCACGAAGAGACGTGCGGATGGGGCGTCACTTTGCCATATCTTGAAATTGTCGGTCGGGTCGGCTTAGAGAACATTAAGACGTGCGCGGCCGGGGCCGAGGATCTTTTAAAGGGGAAACCATCATGTTTTATGGAATGATCAACTTTATCCGCCGAAGGAGCGAGATCGTTTGATTGCTTCTATAAAAGGAGCGATTCCGGACACTTTGGCCCTGCCTTCGCTTTTTATCGAGCGGATTTATCAGGCTTCAGAGCGG